>NZ_JAAZQW010000030.1:0-31046 GCF_012371415.1 Acinetobacter sp. A3 | reverse complement strand
TAGTGCCGATTGAAGGTACACCGTTGGCTGAAGTAGAAAAACTAGATGTGATTGAGTGGATTCGTACCATTGCGGTTACGCGTATTATTATGCCAAACAGTTACATTCGTTTATCTGCAGGGCGTGAATCATTGTCAGATTCAGATCAGGCTTTGGCCTTTATGGCAGGTGCAAACTCGTTATTTTCAGGTGAAAAGTTACTCACTACACCAAATGCAGGCGAAGGCAAAGACAAACAACTATTCCAAAAATTAGGTTTAGTCCCAGAACGTGCCAAACCAACCGTTGCAGAATTATCTGTAGATGCAATGGCAGTGGCTTAAGCCGCTTTTAAAAAAAATATTAAGTTTTGATGTTAGTAAATTAAATAAGAATCATGTGATATGGCAAAAGATTTTCACAGTGCAAACGTGGTTGCAGGCTATGACAGTCATATTCGGAAACTCATTCCTGGCTATGAATTGGTACATCAGCAACTCAATGCGATTTTAAGCAGTCATTTGCCTGAAAATGCACAGCTTTTAGTAGTGGGTTGTGGCACAGGTTATGAGTTGCAGTATTTGTTGCAGCAGCATCCGCAGTGGCAATTTAGCGCAATCGACCCATCTTTAAGTATGTTGCACCAGGCAGAAAAAAATATTCAGTCTGTGGCAGGGTATGAACGTGTCCGTTTTATACAGGCAGACACGCAGCAATTTGCTCAGCAAGCACAGGTAGAAAACTTGCAGTTTGATGCGGCATTAGCGATTTTGGTGGCGCATTTTGTACCTGTGGCAGAAAAAAAATCATTCTTTCAAGATATTTACCAAACATTAAAACCTAGGGGTATTTTATTAAGCTATGATCTGATGCAGCAGACTGAAAACATTGAACTACGCTGGATGCAAAATTTGGCACTAGAGAGTGGTTTAACCGTGCTACAGGCAGAAAAAATGATTGCACGACTGGCCGATGATTTTCATTTAATTTCTGCAGAAGCACAGCAGTCATTACTCACTCAAGTGGGTTTTAGACAGTCTAAGACCTATTGTCAAATTATGAATTATTATGGTTTTTTTGCGCAAAAATAGGTTATAAATAATGTGATTTAACTATTAATCTTAATGCTGCGAGCAGCACTCTAAATCGTATCCATATAAAAATATTCGTATCAGGGAAAGAGGAAAAAATGTCAGCATATTACACTTTACTTAACCGTGAACAGCATGCAGATGGAAGCTGCACTACGCACTATCGTTCCAATATTCATGCACAAGGTGCGTGGAATCCGCATGAGCAGCACATGGCACCTGCAACGGGAATTTTATGTGCAGAACTAGAACAGTTTATGCCACGTGATGATATGCGAATTGGTCGGGTCAGTTTAGATATTTTTGGCTTAATTGCTGCTGGGGAGTTTACGATCACTACCCGTATGATTCGTCCAGGCAAAACCATTGAACTGATTGAAGCTGAAATGTGTGCCGAAGGGAAAACCTGTATTGTGGCGCGCGCATGGAAAATGAAAACCTCAGACACACGTGCAATTGCAGGGCTAGAAGACTTACCTGTAGAAAACCCTGAATATTTGGCCAATTGGGATGGTATGCGTTGCTGGCCGGGAGGCTATATTCAAAGTATTGAAACCCGAGCACATTTAGACCGTCGTGCAGGCAAGGGCATTGTCTGGCTAAGAAACCAATTGGAAATGGTTGAAAATCAAGCTACATCTAGTTTTGTTCGTTTAATGGGCATGGTAGATACCGCCAATGGGGTCGTACCACGTCTAGATCCAAATGAAGGTTGGGGTTTTCCAAACTTGGATTTACAAATTCATTTACATCGTTTACCGCAAGGCGAATGGTTGGGCTTGGAAGTGACACAACAATATGGTGAAGATGGAATCGGGCTGACCAGCGGAATTTTGCATGATACCCAAGGCCCATTTGGGCGTAGTGAGCAGATTTTAACTTTGCGTCAATTTTAAAATTGATGCGCGCTTAAACAAAAACATCAGGACGAATTGCTTCGTCCTTTTTTTATTGGCATGCTTGAGCAAATTACTTCACTTAAAAAGTTTATGCGTATTAGTTTGATTGGTGCAGGCCGTGTTGCACACCATTTGTCCCATGTTTTAAAAGCACAGCATCAAATTGTGCAAATTTATAGCCGCAGTCTGGACAAGGCACAGCACTTGGCTACGCAAGTTGGTGCAGCAGCAATTGCGCAAGTTTCTGAATTAAATGCAGAAGTTGATTTGGTGATTATTGCTGTAAGTGATCAGGCCATTGCACAGGTGATTCAGGATATTCATCCTTATTTAAGCCATGCTTTGGTTGTGCACACTTCAGGCAGTACCAAGTTAGATGTTTTGCAACAACATCATGCGCGTTCAGGGGTGTTTTATCCTTTACAAACTTTTAGTTTGGAGCGTGAAATTGATTGGTCACAAACGCCATTATTTATAGAAGCTGTATTTTCCGAAGATCAGCAGGTTTTATTCAATTTGGCAAATAGCCTAAGTAGTCGTGTTTATGCCTACACTTCAGAGCAGCGTTTGAGTTTGCATTTAGCTGCCGTATTTGCTTGCAATTTTAGTAATTATTGTTATGACATGGCTAAACAAGTGGTGGATGCAAAACAAGTGGATTTCAGCTTGCTGTACCCCTTAATTTTGGAAACTGCACACAAAGCCACACAAAATGAGCCTCGTCACATGCAAACAGGGCCTGCCATGCGTGGTGATCAAAATATTTTAAAGATGCATCAGGACTTGTTGGCAGCGGGGCAGCAACATGCACTTGCCGAAGTTTATGCGCTTATGAGCCAACAGATTTTAGAACGACATCAATCTTAGTCGTTTCTTAGTCAGTCTTTTGGATTTATGCCATAAAACTAACCCAGATAAAAAATGCTTCCGAATGGAAGCATTTTTTTGTTGTAGAAATTAGCTGATTTTCTTGAAGATAAAGTCGTTAATTTTATGGCCCGCGTCAATTCCACGACGTTCAAATTTGGTTTGTGGACGCCATTCAGGGCGAGGGTAGCTATTGCCTTTACCTGCCAAGTTTTCTAAACGTGGGCGATTGTCCAATACATCTAGCATCCATTCAGCATACGGTTCCCAGTCAGTTGCTGCATGGAATGTACCGCCTAGCGCTAGTTTTTGTTCGACCAATTCCATACGTTCATGGGCAACAAAACGGCGTTTGAAGTGACGTTTTTTCTGCCATGGATCAGGGAAGTAGAGTTGAACAGTATCAATGCTGTTGTCTGGCATTTCACGAAGGACTTGAATGGCATCTGCATCTAAGACACGTAAGTTGCTTAAACCCGCTGTGCCTGCTTCATAAACGCACTGTGCAATCCCTGGAATATGGACTTCAATACCGACAAAGTTACGCTCAGGATTGGCTTGAGCCATCAGTACCAAAGAACGCCCCATACCAAAACCAATTTCTACTGTCAGTGGGCGTTCAGGGTGTTCAAAGTGCTGACGTAAATCGCCAACAGGGTATTCCAAAATTAAGTGACCGTATTGTTCCAAGGCACTACGCTGTGACGTATTCAATGGTGATGAACGGCGCATGAACGTTACAATTTCACGATGCTCGTTGAGGTTGTCCAGCTCGACAACGTGCTGGTCTAATTGATCGTTCGACATAATTCTGGCAAATCTAATAAATTCGAATGCGGTATTTTAAGTCCTGAGCCATTGAAGTCAAATTTTTTCGCTGATTTTCCGCAGTGAGCCTTATTTTGTAAATACATCGGATTTATCTTGCATACAAAAATGCTGAATCATCAAGATTCAGCATTAAATTAATTGGCATCCAAACTGTTAAGTAATTATGAATGAGCACTGTATTGATCAATTAAAGTATGACTGGCTTCATTCAAACCAATAATATGCACTTTAATCTGTTGATCTTTAAATTTTTTCACCACGGTATTGAGCATATTTACCGAAGTAATATCCCAAATATGGGCATGGGTTAAATCAATGGTGACATTGCTGATGTCTTCTGAAAAATCAAAAAACTGATAAAACTTTTCAGAACTGCTAAAGAAAATTTGCCCTGAAATAACATATTGGCGGGTATGTTCACCCAATAAAAATGAGCTGACTTTAACTTCGCTTTCCAGTTTATTGACCAAAAACAATGCCGAAAGCAACACGCCAATAAAAACACCTAAAGCAAGATTATGGGTGGCTAAGACTACAATCACCACGGCCAGCATAACAATATTGCTTTGTTTTGGATGTTTCTTAAAGTTGCGGATGGAATCCCAGTTAAAGGTGGTAAATGACACCATAATCATGATTGCAACCAAGGCTGCCATAGGAATATAAGCCAGCCAGTCTTTTAAAAACACCACTAAACATAGTAAAAATACACCAGCAGTCAGTGTGGAAAGGCGTGTACGTGCGCCAGAGCTGACGTTAATAATCGATTGTCCAATCATGGCACAGCCTGCCATTCCGCCCATAAAGCCACTAACTATATTGGCATAGCCTTGACCACGACATTCCTGATGTCGGTCACCTTCTGTGCCTGTGGCTTCATTTACAATGGTGGTGGTCATCATGGTTTCTAATAAACCCACCGTAGCTAAAGTAATGGCATAAGGAAAAATAATTGATAAAGTTTCAAAATTGAGAGGAATATCTGGTATTAAAAATATAGGTAAGGTATCTGGAAATTGTCCCAAATCATTTACGGTTCGCATATCTGTACCAAGCAATAATGCAACAACACTTAGCACAATAATGCAGACCAAAGGTGAGGGGATGCTTTTACCAATTTTAGGGATATACGGAAACAGATACACGACCGCTAAACCCAAACCTACAAATAAATAGCCTAAGCTATCCATTTGTGATAATTCAGGCAGTTGTGCCACAAAAATTAAAATTGCCAGCGCATTTACAAAGCCATATACCACCGACTGTGATACAAAACGCATGAGTTTAGCGACTTTGAAGTAACCTGCGATTACCTGAATAATGCCTGTGAGTACTGTCGCAGCCAGTAAATATTGCAGGCCGTGCTCTTTTACCAAGGTAATCATCAGCAATGCCATTGCCCCTGTTGCTGCAGAAATCATGGCAGTACGACCACCAAAGAAAGCAATCGTAACCGCAATACAAAATGAGGCATATAAACCGACTTGTGGGTCGACACCTGCAATTGCAGAAAAAGCAATTGATTCAGGAATCAGCGCCAAGCCAACCACTAATCCTGCCAATACATCGGTACGGATATTGGAAAACCATTCTTCTTTTTTCAGGCTAATCACAATCAAAATTTCATGAAACTTTAAAGGGCTGTATGTTAAAACATCTTTAGATAAAAAAGCAGGTTAAACAGACTTGAAAAAGCCTTTCGTTTGCAGGATAGTCAAAGCGTAAGAATTTTTAAAACATTTATGCTTTTTTGCAATTTATAGGTTCAATCACTTGCAAGTTGATGCCAAGCGATTTACAACAGAGATAGTTATATAACAAGGATCAAATATGAAGCTTTATTATTCCCCTGGTGCAAGCTCTTTGGCAGCCCATATTATTTTAAATGAAGTCAATGTCGATTTTGATATAGAACGTGTGGATTTAAAAACCCATAAAACAGAAAAGGGTGTGGATTATTACGAAATTAATCCAAAGGGTTATGTGCCTGCTTTAGAAATTAACCCGGGTTTAATTTTGACTGAAAATGTTGCACTTTTACCATTTTTGGCGCAGCAAGACCCTAAGCAAGATTTAATTCCGCCATCAGGTTTAGGGCGTGCGAAAGTTTTAGAATGGTTAGGATATCTCAACTCAGAATTACATGATGCCTACGCAGTATTTTTTGGTGCGCCTTTAGATGCAGAAGCCAAAGAAAAAGCCTATGCAGAAATTGATCGTTTATTAACGTATATTGATCAAGCCATTGCGGCATCAGATCATGAGTATTTAGTAGATGATAATTTTGGCCCTGCCGATGCGTATTTATTTGTGATCACCAACTGGTCAAACTATATCGAGCATGATTTAACCCCATATAGCCATGTGGTAGAAATTCGTAATAAAGTGGCCGCACGTCAGTCGGTACAAATTGCGATGCGTGATGAAGGTTTAATTCCGTAATTGGTTTTAAGCACCAAAATCACATAATAAAAAAGACGTTAAGTACTCACTTAACGTCTTTTTTATTTGGCTGACACGGCTTATTTAAAGAAATAACCCGTTTCAGGCGAGCTGGCATTGGCCATACGTTTACGTGGCATACGGCCTGCTAAATAAGCTTCACGGCCTGCTTCAACCGCTTTACGCATAGCAGAAGCCATCAATACAGGGTTTTGTGCTGCTGCAATTGCAGTGTTCATGAGTACGCCATCACAGCCTAATTCCATGGCAATCGCTGCATCACTGGCTGTACCTACACCTGCATCCACCAATACTGGCACTTTGGCATTTTCTTTAATAATAGAAATAGTGTGTGGGTTTAAAATACCCAATCCAGAACCGATCAAGCTACCCAATGGCATAATGGCCACACAACCCATGCTTTCCAGTTCTTGTGCCACAATTGGGTCGTCTGATGTGTAGACCATGATCTCAAAACCATCGTCAATCAGCGTACGCGCAGCTTTTAATGTTTCGGTGATATTTGGATAGAGTGTTTTTTCATCACCCAATACTTCCAGTTTTACCAAGTTGTGACCATCGAGCAATTCACGCGCTAGCATACAAGTACGCACGGCACTATTGGCATCGAAACAGCCCGCGGTGTTGGGCAAAATGGTGTATTTTTCAGGTGGAATCACTGAAAGTAAATTGGGTTGATCAGGATGTTGCCCAATGTTTACACGACGAATGGCAACCGTGACAATTTCTGCGCCACTGGCTTGAATCGCCAAATCAGTTTCGGTTAAATCTTTATATTTTCCCGTACCCACCAACAAACGTGAATTAAAGGTACGTGAACCGATTTTAAATGTATCTTGCATGGGTGCTCCAGATTAGCCGCCACCAACGGCATGAATAATTTCAATGCGGTCTTCATCGCAAATAGGGGTTTCGGCAAGTTTGCTTTTGGCAATAATTTTCTCATTTTGCTCGACTGCAAAGCGTTTGCCTTCTAGGTCTAATGCTTGAATGAGTTGCAGCAGCGTTGTATGAGTGGTCTGTTGTGCTTCGCCATTCAGATAAATTTGCATGACAGAGAGTCCATTTTAAAATTGCTAAAATACATACACTTTATTTGGCATATTTCATGGCTTGCCACGCTAAGCTTAGCCAGCCTGCAATCATGAGTGCGCCACCAATCGGGGTAATCATGCCCAAGCCACGGGCTAAATCCAATGCCATGATATAGAGTGAACCGCAGAAAAATAAAATGCCGAGCTGAATGAGAATAAAACTGGCTTTAATAGGAAGTTGTGGAATCACTTTGGCCAATATGCTCAATGCTAAAAGTCCAAGGGCATGATAGAAAAAATAATCTGTTGCAGTTTGCCACCAAAGCAATTGCGCTTCAGTTGCGTGGGCCTTTAAGCCATGTGCACCAAATGCACCGAGCATGACTGCTATGGCTAAATTCAGGGCAGAAATTGCAATCCACATACGCAAATTGACCTATTTAATTTTGCGCTTAACCTTAGCACATTTTTAGGGGCGGGAAAATCTGAGATTTGCCTGCCTGAATGTAGCTGTACCAATCAAAGACAATAAAAAAGGGCAGACTGCCCAATTTTATTTGATGCTTATTTTTCGCCTATAGCTCAAGCCATTTATGAAATGTAAAAAGACTTTAATCAGTTAGATGACATTGCCACTTTAATTTTTTCCATAGCATTTTTTTCAAGCTGACGAATTCGCTCTGCAGAAACATTATATTCTGCCGCCAATTCATGTAAGGTAGATTTATCATCATCCAACCAGCGACGTTGTAAAATATTACGTGAACGATCATCCAACTGTTCCATAGCTTCATGCAGAGCAGAGGTGCTTTGTTCTTCGTAATCTTCGTTTTCAACCAAACGTGCAGGGTCGTAACGGTTATCTTCTAAATACAGCGCAGGTGCAACATAGGTTGAACCTTCATCGTCATCATCACCTTGTGCTTCAAATGCAGCATCATAAGCGGTTAAACGACCTTCCATTTCCAAAACTTGTTCAGCGGTCACATTTAAATCATTGGCAATAGATTGCGCTTCTTCTAGCGTCAATTTTTTGCTGGATTTTTTGAGGCTACGCAAATTAAAGAATAATTTACGTTGCGCCTTGGTCGTGGCAATTTTGACAATACGCCAGTTACGAATTACATATTCGTGAATTTCAGCTTTAATCCAGTGCACGGCAAAGGACACTAAGCGTACACCCATATTAGGGTCAAAGCGTTTTACCGCTTTCATTAAGCCTAAGTTGCCTTCTTGAATTAAATCACCCTGTGGTAAACCATAACCCGCATAACTACGTGCAATATGCACAACAAAACGTAAATGTGACATGACCAACATTTTGGCTGCGTCTAAATCTTGATCGTAATAATAACGTTCGGCTAACTCTTTTTCTTGTTCAGCCGTTAAAATTGGAATTTGGTTAACAGTACTAATATAAGCCCCGAGATTTACACCTGGTGCAGATAATGACAGGGGCATCAACTGATTGCTGCTGTCACTCATGAGATCTCCTTATAGGATTGGGTGGGTAAAATAACCGATGTCTTTATCTTAATGCCAATATTCTACTTAAATAAGGAAAATTGGTGTAGATATGTAAATCTTTATACGATAAAGGGCTAGGTATAATGGTGTTAAAATGGATGCACAATCAATAAGATTGACTAATCACGTAGCATTTGGCTTGGCAACATGAATCACATAATGAAACTCGTTTGCCGAAATTTGACTGGCTGTACACTGGTATTGATGCAACTGACAATAACGTGTGACATCCTGCTGGCTATGTGGGTCAGAAGACTTAAGTAAAAATAGAACAGCATCTGAATTTTTAAGTGCACGTTTCAACATCAGTAAGGGCATTGGACAGGGTTGTCCCATAGCATCAATTACAGTGGTGGGGGGTACAGAATCACACAGCATTGCGGTATAAATTCGCCTTAAAAAACAGAACGATCATACTAGCAAACTTGGCAGGAAATCCCAAATAAATTTCATCTGAAATAGAATGTTAGTCAATGTTTGGAGTGTAAATAAAATAAGGAGATTTTAGTGCATTATTTTATGCAACATTTTTGACATATTTGACCGATCAAAATAGTGCTAAGTCACTTATCAGAAATAAAATTTTCCCAACTGTTCAAATCATTTCAATCTGAACAAGATAAATCAAAAAAAATCTATTAATTGTCATAAACCCGTGTTAAGCTCGATGCGTATTTAGGATTTTAGATAGACAATTGTTGTTTGTCGCCCTATTACAAATGGATGTAACCGGGATTTTGTTAATAGTTATACAGAATGATTACAAGCTTAGAAATAAAAATATTTTTAAACTTTGTTTGCTCTGCTGTTTGCAACACCGGGTGGTCCTTCTTTTTAATCAATGAGGATTAACTTATGACAGCTCGTGAACAAGGCGTAGTTAAATGGTTCAACGACACTAAAGGTTTTGGCTTTATTCAACGCAATGGCGGTGACGACGTATTCGTTCACTTCCGTGCGATTCAAGGTGAAGGCCACCGTTCACTTCGTGACGGTCAACGTGTTGAATTCAGCGTAGTTAAAGGCCAAAAAGGCTTCCAAGCTGAAGAAGTACAGCCACTAGACTAATCACTCGATTATTCTAAAAAAGACGCTCCAATACTGATTGGGGCGTTTTTTGTTTGTATTTCTGTTTATAATAGGTCAGTTTTTTGTCAGAAAAAGTTCGAGCGCATATTTATGTCATCTGGTTTTGAAACCTTAAATTTACATCCGCAATTGAAACAGGCTATTGATGCTTTAGGTTTCAAGGAAATGACGCCTATTCAACAAAAGGTTTTAAAATTTACTTTGGCTGGACATGATGCCATTGGTCGCGCGCAAACAGGTACAGGAAAAACAGCTGCCTTTTTAATTAGCGTCATTAACGATTTGTTAAATAACCCAATTCAGACTCAGCGCTACCGTGGTGAGCCTAGAGCTTTAATTTTAGCCCCTACGCGCGAATTGGCTTTGCAAATTGAAAGTGATGCAAAAGAATTAACCAAGTTTACCAATTTAAATGTGGTGACTTTGTTGGGCGGTGTGGATTTTGATAAGCAAAAAGCACAGCTCGATAAGAACTTTGTCGACATTATTGTTGCAACACCAGGGCGTTTGATTGATTTTGTAGAACAAAAAGAAGTCTGGCTAGATCAGATTGAATTTTTAGTAATTGATGAAGCTGACCGTTTGTTAGATATGGGCTTTATTCCATCAGTTAAGCGGATTGTGCGTTATTCACCACGTAAGGAACAGCGTCAGACTTTAATGTTCTCTGCGACCTTTAGTTATGACGTGTTGAACTTGGCTCAACAGTGGTTATTTGAACCTGTTACAGTCGAAATTGAGCCTGAAAAGAAAACCAATGCCGATGTAGAGCAACGTGTTTATATGGTCGCAAAAACCGATAAATACAAATTGCTTGAAGACATTTTGCGTGACGAGCCAATTGAAAAAGTCATGATATTTGCCAACCGCCGAGATCAGGTGCGTAAGTTATATGATCATTTAAAACGTGATGGCTATAAAGTGGTGATGTTGTCGGGTGAAATTGCCCAAGACAAACGCTTGAAAATGCTGGATCAGTTTAAAAATGGCAAACATAACATCATGATTGCAACTGATGTTGCAGGGCGTGGTATTCATGTCGATGGTGTATCGCATGTGGTGAATTTTACTTTACCCGAACAGTCAGATGATTATGTACACCGTATTGGTCGTACAGGGCGTGCGGGTACGCGTGGTGTCAGTATTAGCTTCCTGTCTGAAGATGATGCGTTCTATTTGCCTGAAATTGAAAAAGCCATTGGGCAAAAATTACCGCTTACACGTCTAGATGGATATTGCTAATCTGCACTTTGCTAGTCAGAACAATTGTTTATCTGACTGAAGTTTAAAATATAAAAAAGTCGCTCTATGATTGAGCGACTTTTTTTCTTTATAGATAAATTTTTAGTTGACCATCAAATTGATTAATGTTGATACAACTTATTTTGCCTGACATCTAAATGTCAGAACAGTTTGGTAGTCATCATCACGGGCAATATCGGTATTACGTCCTGCAATAGTGCCAAGCACAGTGGCAGCGGCCTGAATCATCTGTCCAGTTTGTTCATCGACCACTCCTTTGAGCGCACCGTTGTAGTTGGTCTTTTCATCTACCAACACAGGGGTAGCACGACTACCGCAGGTTTTATTGGCAGCACTAATGGCATTATTCTTGGCAATAATATTGGACTTACCTAAGCCTGTAACCTCATACAAGTTGTTTTCTTTTTGAATGGCAAGTGAGTTGTTGGGTGTGGTAGCACAGGCAGTGAGGAAAGCGAATCCTACAAGGCTAGAGAGGGCTAGTATTTTTTTCATATCAACCTCGAAATTAAAAACGTATGCATACGGAGACTTTTAAATATCTTTCATTTAATTTTCTGGTTAGCCTTTATGCAGGCATGAATTAGAATGAAAAATAAGGCTTTGATCTAGTTGAGCATATTCTGTAGTGCTTTGAATGAAGACTTTGTATAAAAAATGCAGTTGTCTGTATGGATTACATTGAGATTGTCTTGACCCAAGAGATTGCAAATTACACGTACGAAATAGCGCAAAATTTTGAGTTTATGCTAATCTTAACTGAGCTTTTTGAAATAGTTATATAAGTCAATGACGGATACAGTGGCAGAAATCGTTCATCAACACATTCATCAACGCCAATCAATCGGGCAGTTGGTTGAGCCAGCACCGAATGCTGCTCAGCTTGAAATGGCATTTCAGGCGGCTTTAACCGCACCCGATCATCATCGTCTAAAACCTACACGTTTTGTGGTGATTGCTGCTGAACAGCGTGCAGCTTTTGGTGAGCTACTTTCTCAAGCTTTGGCAGATATGGGCGAAACAGATGCGATTCAATTGGAACGAGTTAAACAGCACCCGTTTCGTGCGCCCATGTTGGTGCTGGCTTTAACACAGTTTCAAAACCATGCAAAAGTGCCGCATTTTGAGCAGACTTTAAGTACAGGGGCTGCTGTGCAGAATTTTTTACTGTCTTTACAGGCACAGGGCTTTGCTAGCATGTGGCGTAGCGGGGCAGTTGTAGAATCAAATTTACTCAAGCAAGCGCTTAACTTAAATCCAGATGACTTAATTTCGGGCATTATTTATGTGGGAACTGCAGCCAAAGCCATTCCTGCGCGTGCTGAATTAAATACACAAGCTTACGTGAGCTATTGGAACGCATAAGTTTTATTTTTAGGATATAACAATAATGTCAGAATTAAATTTTGCCGATTTGGTCGAACCTGTTGTGGTAGATCGTAAAACTGCACTGCGCATTACAGTTTTGGGTGGTGGTAGTTTTGGTACAGCTATGGCCAACACCGCTGTGCGTAACGGTTGCGATACCATGATCTGGATTCGTGATGAAGCGACTGCCAAAGAAATAAATGAAACGCATATTAACCGACGTTATTTACCTGACTTTAATTTAGAACAGGGTTTAAGAGCTGTTTCGGATTTGGAAACAGCAGTACGTGACCGTGATATTATTTTAGTGGCAATTCCGAGCCACTCATTCCGTGATGTGCTGCGTCAAATTAAACCTTTCATTAGTGCGCAGGCCGTGGTGTCTTTAACCAAAGGGATTGAAGCCAAAACTTTTAGTTTTATGAGCGATATTATTCGTGAAGAACTGCCTGAAGTGCCTTATGGTGTGCTGTCTGGACCAAACCTAGCCAAAGAAATTGTGGCAGGACAGCCAGCAGGAACGGTTATTGCCAGTCATTCTGAACTGGTGCGTTATGCAGTGCAGCAAGCTTTACACAGTGCTTTATTCCGTGTTTTTGCCAGTGATGATGTCAACGGGGTAGAACTCGGTGGTGCACTTAAAAATATTTATGCAGTCGCAATGGGGATGGCTGCAGCTTATAACGTGGGTGAAAATACCAAGAGTATGATTTTAACTCGTGCATTGGCAGAAATGAGCCGTTTTGCGGTGAAACTTGGTGCAAACCCGTTGACCTTCCTCGGCTTGTCGGGGGTTGGAGATTTATTTGCGACCTGTAGTAGCCCGCTGAGTCGTAACTATCAGGTTGGTTATGCTTTGGGTAAAGGTAAAACTTTAGAGCAAGCCACCGAAGAATTGGGACAAACTGCCGAAGGGATTAACACTATTGTTCAGGTGCGGGCACGCTCGAATGAGTTGGATGTATATATGCCGATCACTTGTGCGCTTTATGAAGTGATTTTTGAGGGTGCACCACCGATGACGATTGCTTTGTCTTTAATGAAAAATGGGCATCGTAGCGATGTGGAATTTGTCTTGCCACATCATCAAGTCTAGTTATGGGTTCAATGCTATAAAGTGCTATGACTTGCAAAAACTTGTATGGAATATGACAGTTTGGTGAACTGAATTGTCATATTCTCAGGTTATACTGTGCGTTATATACAACCAGATAAACCTTAAATTTGCGCCACCCAATAAGGAAATAATATGCAACTGACACTTGTTCGCCACGGTGAAGCCGCTCCTGCGGTTATGGGCAATGATCATCAACGTCCATTGACTGAGCGTGGTCATATTCAAGCACAAGAAACAGCAGATTATTTAAAAAATATCATTCAACCTGATGTATTTGTAGTTAGTCCATTGGTGCGTGCACAGGAAACCTTGGCGCATTTACAGCAGTATTTTAAAGATGTACCTGTGGTGGTGTGTAATGCCATTAAACCTGAAGATGATGCAAAAGTGGCAGTAGAATGGTTGTCGCAATTGCCGTATGAGTCGATTGCGGTGGTGTGCCACATGAATGTGGTGGCTTATATGGCCGAGATTTTAACTTTAGAATCGTTTAATCCATATCAATTGGCAGAAGCGCGTATTTATGAACAGGCCGTAATTGCTGCGGGACTTTCAACCCAAATCAAAAGTTTTATTCCAAACGCATAAAATAAATGTATAAAATCAAACAAAATTAATGGTAGAACGATAATAATGCTGTATTTATGGATGCCTGAAGCTAATGGGGTTTGGCAATGGTCAACAGGGGAACATTGGACGCAGGCCGATCATCTTGAGGCTTTGATTCAGGCATTACAGCCTTTTCAAGGGCAAGAGACGGTGGTGTTTTTTCCAAGCCGTGATGTTCAGATCATGCAGCAAACATTGCCTAAAGCGCAATATAAGCAGCTTGGTGCAGATGGGGTAAAGTATCTTTTAGAAGAATATACGGTATTGCCTATAGATGCGATGAAAGTCTTGCATCATTTTCAGCAGCCTGAACAGATCACTGTGCTTGGCATGGCAAACAGTACACTGGAAACCTATTTGAACGTGCTGAATTTGCTTCCTGTTAAAATCAGTGCATTGTTGCCTGATTTTTTAATCTTGCCGCAGCCTGAACTAGGGCAAACCGTTATTGGTCATATTTGTGGGCGTTTGCTGGTACGTGAAACTGAATTTTTGGGCTATTCAATAGATGATCTGGCATTGTACTTAGATTATCAAAGCGCTGAACGAAACTATAAAATTAGTAGTTTCAGTGCTGAGCAAATGCAAAGTATTGAAGCTTTTGCGACTCAAGCACAATTGGAAAGTTTTCATTACACTGTGCCTGTACTAAAAAAAGCCAAGCAGCATCCATTTAACATGTTGCCTAAAGCCAAACAGGACACGGGGCTTTCGGGCTACTGGAAAGCCTGTGCAGCAGTGCTATTGGGTATTTTGATTGTACAATTTAGCTACGATGCTTTGCGTTGGAGCAAACTTAAAAAAGTAGCCGATCAAACTGCAATTCAGGCCATAGACCAATATAAATATTGGTTTGGTGAGAATAGTCGTGTGACTGAGCAAAATATTCAAAGTCAGTTTGAAAGTCATTTACGCCTGAATCAAAGTGCCGATACGCAAGCCTTACAATTGTTAAGTCGAGTTGGGCCTGTGTTAATGCAAAATCAGATTGTGGCCAATCGTGTCAGTTTTGATGCCAATAGTTTGAATATGGAGCTGAATGCGAGTTCGGCAGCATCTTTGCAGGCCTTAACGCAGCAATTGAATCAGCAGGGCTTTAAAGTGGAGTTGGGGAATATTCAGCCGAGCAGTACAGGTGCAGTAGGATTGGTGAAAATACAATAATGAAAGCCATGGAAAAAATATCAAACGTGCTGGATCAGCGCGTTGAACAGATTCAGGATTATTTAGACCGTTTAAGTACGCGAGAGCGGGTTTTGGTGATTTTCACCACAATTTTTGTTTTGGTCGCAGCGGTGGGTTCCGCCTTGTGGTACATGCATGCTGCCGCTGAAAAACAGCAAAAACGGGTAAATGATTTAAAAGACCTAATTGTGATGATGCAAAGCAATGCGGTGACCATGAAGCCTACCAATGACTCACAGTTAAGCGCTGCCGACAAAATTCAGCGAGTGGCACAACAGCAGGGGCTATCGGTCGCATCGCAGCAAAGTGGTGAGCAAATGAAGTTGGTGGCTAGTCATGAAAACTATGCTGTGCTAGCAAATTTCCTAACTCAATTGGCACAAATGGGTTTAAGTATTCAAAAAATGGAATTAATTTCTGAAGCAGGGCAGATTAAATTAACAGCGACAGTGCAGTAATTGCCCAAAATAAAGTTTGAAAGGCGGAAAATAAAGCCGTGTCAAGCATAGCGTTTTGACTGGGCAAAGCCTATAATATGGCGACTTAGAAAGCAGTAGACTTTTGCAGATATGTTGTATTCTCTAGCCCGCCCGTTGTTATTTTCTTTAGCACCTGAGCGTGCGCATGAGCTGACACTATCACTATTGAAATCAAGCCATAAAATGGGCTTGATGCGTCAAAAGACTGTTGCGAAACCCGTGACATGTATGGGAATTGAATTTCCAAATCCAGTGGGTTTAGCTGCAGGCTTAGACAAAAATGGTGCGTATATTGATGCCTTGGCTGGTTTAGGCTTTGGCTTCATCGAAATTGGCACCATTACGCCACGTCCTCAAGCGGGGAATCCACATCCGCGCTTATTCCGTATTCCGCAGGCCAAAGCCATTATTAATCGTATGGGGTTCAATAATGATGGGGTCGATCAGCTAATTGAGAATGTCAAAGCGGCAAAATTCAAAGGAATTTTAGGGATTAATATTGGTAAAAATGCCGATACTCCTGTAGAAAATGCAGCAGATGATTATCTGATTTGTTTGGAAAAAGTCTATAACTATGCGTCTTATGTTACGGTAAATATCTCATCACCGAACACTAAAAACTTGCGTAGTTTACAAAGTGGTGATGCACTGACTGAGTTATTGCAAACGTTAAAACAACGTCAGTTGGAGTTGGCTGAAGAGCATCAGCACTATGTGCCGCTAGTGTTAAAAGTTGCCCCAGATTTAGATGCCGAAGATATTCAATTCATTGCCAAACAATTGTTGCAATTCAAAATTGATGGTCTGATTGTGACCAATACAACTTTGTCTCGTGAAGGTGTAGAAAACTTACCACATGGTGATGAAGCAGGTGGTTTGTCTGGCGCACCTGTGTTTGAAAAAAGCACCGCATGTTTGGCGGCTTTTTCAGAAGCACTCAAAGGTGAAATTCCTTTAATTGGCGTAGGTGGTATTCTTTCAGGCGAACAGGCGCTTGCTAAAAAAAATGCAGGTGCATCTTTGGTTCAGGTGTATAGTGGCTTGATCTATGCAGGTCCTGAACTGGTTCAAGATTGTGTGAACGCATTCTAAGCTCATGAACGCCATTGATATCGTTATTCTGATTCTCTTGCTCATTGGAGGGCTGAACGGTTTGCGTCAAGGATTTATTAAAGCCTTTGCGAACTTGGTCGGATGGATTTTTGCCCTGATTGTTGCGGCAAAATATGCCACAGTCCTCGCACCTTCAATGTCAGCGCTGAGTAGCGATCCAGTGGTGCAAAAAATTGCAGCCTTTGCCTTTATTGTTTTGGTGATTGTGGTACTCACTTGGATTGTGACCGCCATTTTAAACAGCGTATTAAAGAGTTTAAAACTGGGGCCATTAAACCGTTTGGCAGGTGGCGCATTTGGTACCTTGAAAGGTTTGCTTATTGTCCTTATAACTATTCAGGGGATTGGTCCTTGGGTAGAAAGTTCTCCTTACTGGAAACAATCTAAATTCGTACAAAGTTTATTGCCGTATGCACCGTGGGCAACTGAATTGTCTAAAGACGCTGCCAATGAGGCTTTACAGCACATCAAGTCGAAAGATGCAGCGCCATCTTCCGATGTAGCATCTGACGCAAAAGAGAATACATCTGGCGCAGATGGCTCAACGAATAATCCTTTTTATTAATCCTAGCTGGTCTGCGAGGTTGCTATGTGTGGAGTTGTTGGTATAGCTGGTAAATCACCTGTTAACCAAATGTTGTTTGATGCATTAACGATGTTACAACATCGTGGACAGGATGCAGCTGGGATCGTAACTTGCCACAATGGACGTTTGTTCTTGCGTAAAGATAACGGTATGGTACGTGATGTGTTCCATACACGCCACATGCGTGCGTTACAAGGGAACTATGGCATCGGTCATGTGCGTTACCCGACTGCAGGTTCTTCAAGCAGTGCCGAAGCGCAGCCATTTTATGTGAACTCACCGTACGGGATTACTTTGGCTCACAATGGTAACCTGACCAATGCTGAAGAAATTCATGAAGATCTGTTTAAAACAGATTTGCGTCACATGAACACAGACTCTGATTCAGAAGTGTTACTAAACGTATTTGCCCATGAGTTACAACATCGTGGCAAATTAAGCCCAACACCTGAAGATATTTTTCATGTGGTTAGCCGTGTGCATGAGCGTTGTAAAGGTGCTTATGGCGTAGTGGCAATGATCACTGGTCAAGGTTTGGTTGGCTTCCGTGATCCAAATGGTATTCGTCCACTTATTTATGGTTCGCGTGAAACAGAACAGGGTATGGAATATATCATCGCTTCAGAATCTGTTGCGATTACTGCGCTAGGCTTTAAAGTAGAACGTGATATTGCGCCTGGTGAAGCTATTTTTATTAATGATGCAGGTGAATTATTTAGCCAGCAATGTGCAGCCAATCCAGAATATCGTCCATGTATTTTTGAATATGTGTACTTTGCACGTCCAGATGCAACCATTGATGGTATTTCAGTGTATAAAGCCCGCCTTAAAATGGGTGAAAAATTGGCACATAAAATTACCCGTGAATGGGGCGAACAGCACGACATTGACGTAGTTATTCCAATTCCAGATACATCGCGTACTTCTGCTTTGGAACTGGCAAATACCTTAGGTATTAAATTCCGTGAAGGTTTTATGAAAAACCGTTATATCGGACGTACCTTTATTATGCCGGGTCAGCAATTGCGTAAAAAATCTGTCCGTCAAAAACTTAACCCTGTAGAGCTGGAGTTTAAAGGCAAAAATGTCCTATTGGTGGATGACTCGATTGTACGCGGCACGACCTGTAACGAAATCATTCAAATGGCACGTGATGCAGGTGCAAAAAAAGTGTTCTTTGCTTCTGCAGCACCTATGGTGAAATATCCAAACGTGTACGGTATCGATATGCCAGCTAAAGACGAGTTGATTGCTTCAAATCGTGATGTTGAGCAAATTCGTGAAATTATTGGCGCAGACCGATTAATCTTCCAAGATTTGGATGATTTAAAACAAGCGGTGCGTACGCACAAAGTCCCAAATTTAACTGAGTTTGATTGCTCGGTATTTGATGGTGTTTATGTGGCTGGTGGGATTGATGAGGCGTATTTAAACGATCTTGAACAAAAGCGTAACGACTTAGCCAAAAAAGGCAAAGATGGCTACATTGATGTCAATATTGATGCTGCATCAGTTGACCTCACAGGTGTAAAAGAGAGCTAATCATTTTTCTGATTACCTCACAGAGAAAAGCGGGAAATTCCCGCTTTTTTCATTTATGATGGGTGGGTCAAATACAATGTAATTCAGGATGTTTACATTGAAGGCTGTGAGTAGTTACTTGATTAAAAATAAAAATATGATTTGGTCTGCAATCTTGTGTCTGGTTGCAGTGGCTTTGACGTTGTTTATCTTAAATACCGTATTAGGGCTTTTGGTCTATTATGTGGACTCCACACAATCCATCTATTGGCACAGTCTGAGCCCGTATTGGATTACGTTGCTGCTCTTAATTATGGCGCTTTCCATTATTTTGGAATTTTATGTCTTTCGCTCAGGCGGACATTCGCTTGCGAAACAACTTGGCGCACGTCGTTTAACACAATTTGAAAGTACACCTGAAGAAAGCACAGCATTAAAAATTACTGAACAACTGGCAGATACTTTTCAGATTCAAATTCCAACAGTTTATGTTTTGCCAGATGAGATTGGCGTAAATGCTTTAACCGCAGGCTTTAGTGATAAAGATATTGTAATTATTTTGACTTGGGGCGCATTACAAAATTTAGATGAGCAGGAGCTTTATGGCTTATTGAGTCATGAGTTTAACCATATTTTAAGTGGTGAAACTATTGATAATACCAAGCTGAAAATTCTTTACAGCAGTTTAACCACGTTCAGTAAATGGGGCAGTAGTATTGCCAAACTGGGTTTTGGTCAGCACCGTGACGCACCGCCGCATAAACTCGCCACATTTTTTGTGGCCGTAGGTGGCGGTATTTGGCTAATTGGCAGTTTAGGTGTACTTATTTCTCGTCTAATCAAATACATTAGTTTGAGTGGGCGTACTTTTAAAAATGATTTAAAAACCAAACGCCTGATTCAAAACAATGCCAATATTCAAACCTTGTTGCGCATTTATGTACACCATGCGGGTTCGCAAATTCACAGTGAATATTCTGAATCAATTTCTCACATGTGTTTTGCCAACTCATTGAGTCCGCAAAGTTGGATGAATATTCACCCAAGTATTGAGGCGCGTATTTTTGAGTTAGATCCAACTTTGGTGCAAGACTTACAGTTGGAAAATCTGAAACGCTTACGCAATCAGCCTTTATTTAGTTTGTTTCGTTCGCTTGAAGAAATGAACGCAGAATATTATGCACCTTGGAGTTCCCCACAACCTTTGCCATTGCTGCGTTTATCACCCATTAGTTTTGCAATTAATGACGCAATTAAGCCGCTAAAACCTGAGATTCGCAACAATATGCCACGTCCTGAACTGATTCAACGTGCTTTGCAAACAGCAACGGGTTCACGAGAAGTAATAGTGGCTATTTTAATGATTCGTCAGTACCGTGAGTTTATTCCTGCAGAGGCGGAGGTTAGCCGTGCCATAGTCGATGCTTTACTGAATTTGGATGGGCGAGTACACATTTCAATTTTTCACGAAGCTTGTCGAAATATTGGGGGCATGCCTGTGAGTATCGCACGGCAGTTCTTGACCAAATTAGCGCGTATTATTCAAGAAGATGGCGAAATCGGCCTGTTAGATGCGTTGCTGTTGGAGCGAGTAAAGTTTGAGTTGCATTTATTACCTTTGCATACGCCTACTGCCTTGCATGAGGTTAAGCCGCAAATTGTCCGTTTGATTGATGCTTTATTGCATGTGCAGCAAATTAACAGTGTGAATCAGTTAGATGTACGTGAACGCATTTTGGAGCGTGTTTTAACTGCAGAAGAACTTATTGCTTATGAAGAAATTTCTGATGAACCCATCGATTTATCTGAAATTTTAAATGACATGGCAGGTTTGTTATTACGTGATCGCTTGATTGTTTTAGGTATTGCAGAAATCTGTTTGTGGAGTGATCGTATTATTACTCAAGATGAGTTGGACGTTTTGGAATTGTTGTATTGGCGACTTGGGTTTAAAACAGAAGCAATTGTCGAGCAAATGCAGAAACAAAATAGCCTGATTATCGTGTAATAACGGCTTAAACATGCGCAGATGTTAAGTCACAATATTAGCTACTGTTAGAGAATTGCTTTGAGGAAGGTAGTGGGTTAAAGAAAGCACAGCATTGCTTGGGCTTTCTGGTTAGAATAGCAACTGAGTTAAGCACATCAAAATTATAGGTGATGATAAAACATGATTGGGCATCAACGTGACATTTTAGCCAGCCTAGGAATCGATATTTGGGTTTCTAGAACAGCTGTGTCGCAACATTTGCCACAATCATCTGTATGGCGTGATCAAGCTGTACCAGAGTTACAGAGTGAAATCATTGTTCCGACTGCAACAGTTGTGTCAGAACCAGATATCAAACCGATACCTTCGGAACCGCGAGACGTATTAGCAAAAAAAGCAACAGTCACTCCAGAAGTCGATGCGACTAAACAGGTTGAAGCCGAGCCTGTAGTTGAAGTGCGTAGCATGCTACACATCGACGCTTTTAGTATTGAGGCTTTACAGTTAGCAGATTGCTTGATTCTATGCGACAGTACTGCTTTGAGTGCGGAACAACAACAGTTATGGCGTAATATTCAATTTGCGATGCAGGCGCAATATCATGCTTTGCAATGGCCTTTCGCTTTGGAAATATTACAAGATGGTATTGGTGTAGAAAACTATGTACAAGGTTTTGTCGATGCGTTATGCACAGATAAGCATGTCATCAGCTTAGGTACAATACCGCATTTTAACTCTGCACAATGTCAAACTTTAGCAGGCTTGCAAGAGATGTTAGATCAGCCACTGTTGAAAAAACAGTTGTGGAATGCCATACAAGCCAAATCCATGCAAAATCAAGCTTAAGCCAATTTTCATACTCAAAACTTATATTGACGTCATTACAGCGATAAAACAGGGATAATCATGCGTAAAAAAGTGGTGGTATTTAGTCAGCTTGATGCAGAAATTTTAACTCAGCTTGAGCAGGATTATCAGGTGGTGCAGGTGAGTCCTAAATTGGGCGATGTGAACCAGCAACTGCTTGAACATGTACAAGATGCAGATGGTATGATTGGCGCAGGACGTTTGCTGAATCAGCAAAATTTACATACCGCAACTAAACTCAAAGTTATTTCTAGCGTGAGTGTCGGTTATGACAATTACGACGTTAATTATTTAACCCAACAAAAAATTTGCCTATGTCATACCCCGCATGTGTTAACAGAAACGACAGCTGATTTAGCCTTTACCTTACTGATGAGCGCTGCCAGACAAGTACCGCATTTAGATCAGTGGACCAAGCAGGGTCATTGGAAACGCACAGTCGGTGCAGCACAGTTTGGGCAGGATATTTATGCCAAAACCATTGGTATTATTGGTTTGGGGCATATTGGTGCCGCTATTGCACGACGTGCTTTTCACGGTTTTAATATGAAAGTGGTGTACCACAATCGCCGTGAAAAAATGGAGGTGGCACAGGCGTTCAATGCAGACTATTTAAGCCTAGATGAATTGTTGCAACAGTCAGATTTTGTAGTTTTAGCGGTCGATTTAAATGCGGACTCTAAAGCACTCATTGGTCAGCGTGAATTGGATTTAATGCAGCCACATGCGGTATTGGTTAATATCTCTCGTGGTTCAGTAATTGATGAGCAGGCTTTAATTCAGACTTTGCAAGCAGGTAAAATTTTTGCGGCAGGTTTAGATGTCTATGATAAAGAACCACTGCAAGAATCACCATTATTTGAGTTGGATAATGTGGTGACCTTACCGCATATTGGTTCTGCAACAGCGGCAACCCGTCAAAAAATGGCTGATTTAGCTTATAAAAACTTGGTAGATGCACTAGAAGGACGTCGTCCACACTATGTGGTCAATCCTGCTTGCTATACGCTTTAAAGCCAAGAAGCGTATTAAAAATTGATAACACATCATTGCAAATACGTTCATTTTTCAATGTTATAGTAAATCACTATACAAAATATGTATTTGAGATGAACCCTTGAAACGCCTATTACTCATTTGCGGTCTAAGCTTAACCAGTCTCACCACTGCACAAAGTGCCAGTTTGGGTGCCACTCCACAATTTAATGTGCCTGAAATAGGCAGTGGTGTGGGGCTGATTGATCAGCAAAAAGAGCGCAGTATTGGTGAAAAAGTCTATCGGGAAGTACAGCGTAAAATGCCTGTAGCGCAAAACCCGTGGCTTGAAGATCAATTGTTCAATACATTCTCACACTTACTCAGTCAAACTCAACTAGGGCAGCCAATTGGCTTACTTATCATTAATGATCCGCAAATTAACGCTTTTGCTGTTCCTGGTGGATTATTTGCCTTAAATACAGGCTTGATTAATTCTGCACGGAATATGGACGAAGTTGCAGGGGTGATGGCACATGAAATTGCGCATGTATCTCAGCGACATTATAGCCGTTCACAGGAAGCATTTAAGGGGCAAGGTTTGTTGGCACTGGCAGGTGTTGTGGTCGGTGCTTTAGTTGCCTCACAGGCGGATGGTGATGCAGGTGCAGCGGTGATGATGGGTTCTCAAGCGGCATTGATGGATCAACAATTGACTTATAGCCGTAATCAAGAGCGTGAAGCAGACCGTATTGGCATGCAATATATGTATAGTGCGGGGTATAACCCACAAAGTATGGCAGACTTTTTTGAGGTGATGAACCGTACCACCAGTCGTGTGAGTTTTTTACCTGACTTTTGGTTTACCCATCCCTTAACGACAGAGCGTATGAGTGAAGCACGTTTGCGTGCTAATCAATTGCCTGCAGTGCAGACATCATTACGAGATGAAGATTTTGAAATTTTAAAACTCTACAGTTTAGTGCTTTCGCAGCAAGCGACAGAACAACAGTTGAAGGCTTTTGCGACTCGGAATAATTTTGCTGCACATTTGGCTTTAGCCTATTTTTATAGTCAACAGGGCGATTTTGTTCTGGCGCAGCAAAGTATTGAGCAGGCTAAAAGTCATAATCGTTTACATAATTTATTGACACTTATTCAAACTGACATTTATTTAGGGCAAAATAAAATTGATTTAGCACACAAGACCATTAGTTCACCTGCGCGCATTATGCCAGAAAATCGTGCCTTAAATTTTAAGTGGGCTGAAGTGTTGATTCGTCAGAATCAGTCAGCACAGGCGCAAACGATTCTGCAAGGTTTTTTAAAGAAAAATCCACGTGATTTATCGGCATGGAATTTAATGCAGCAAGCGGCAAATGTAGATCGGGCATCGCCACTACGCACGGTAAATGTGCTACGGTATCGCGCAGAGGTGCAATATTGGTCGGGCTGGGAAGAAGAGGCGATTAAGTCGTTATTACATGCACAGCGCTTAGCTAAAGATAATCAAGCTATGTCGGCAAATATAAAAAACCGCGTGACCGAAATGCAAAGAGAACGACAGTTAAAAATATAACTTTAAAGGTATAAGTTGAACCAATAACAATAAATACAAGGAGTTTAAAATGATTGAGGGACAATGTTTATGCGGTGCGGTGTATTATCGTTACCATGCCGAAATTGAAAAAACAGTATTGTGCTTTTGCCAGCATTGTCGTCGTGCACAAGGGGGGATTTTAGGTTGGAATAGCCCAGTTTCCCGTGAAAAATTTGAAGTGGTGCGCGGCTTAAAATATCTGAAAGAATATTTTCATAGCCCCAATAAGGCGCGAGTATTTTGTCAGGAATGTGGGAGTCCAATTTATTCCTATCGACTCGATTTACCCGATATTATTCGCTTGCGTTTAGGGACTGTGACGCAGGGTCAAATCCCCGAACCTTCTGAGCAGGTTTTCACACAATACAAACCAAACTTTCTGACAATTGCATCGTGTGAGTAGTACTTGACGGAGCATACAGTGCTAGAATGAAACCGAAATTGCGTGATGTTGTTGTTGAATGAAAATGAAAAAATATATTTATTTATGCCTAACTTTGGGGATGTTATTACCGACAGTCTATGCTGCGAGTGCGGAGCAATATGTGATGGCGGTTGAAGAAATTAATGCACAATATAAGCAAGATACCCGACAATTTTTACGTGGCTTAAACCCACAGCAGCAAGGCTTTAGTGCGCAGCAACAACAGCAGTTTTGTGGTATTGTGAGCCGTTATGTAGATCGTTTATATCAGGCAGCGGATGAAAATCGTGCTTATTTAGACCATCGTTATCAAAATATTAATAAACAGGACGTCATTCAGCAGGTGAGTTCATCTAAAGAAATGCAATTACTTAACAAGTATCAGGTAAAGTGTGATTTAAAATGAGCTGTTTTGGAGGTGAGTGCAAAAGCATATCAACCTTCAACATAAACTTTATCCAGCCAATGATAGAGATAGATAAGCAAAAAGATCAAACAATGTTGATGGGAAAATATAGCTATTCACTATGCAATTTAAAGATCAGCTCAGAGAACCTGAGAGACAGAATGTTTCAGCATAACTATACTAATTAAATTCAATCAATATTTTGAAGAATATGATTTAGGTCATTTAGCTTAATTTAGCTTTAATTTTTGCAGATACTTGTGCAGGATCGGCGCGCCCGGCTATGAGCGGACGCAGAGAGTTCATCACCTTACCCATATCTTTCATGCTAGTAGCTTGTTGCGCTTCAATTGTTTGCGCAATCATGGAATCAAGTTCTTCCTCAGTCATAGCTTCTGGTAGAAATTGAGATAAAACCTCAATTTCGGCTTGTTCCTTACTAGCTAAATCTTCTCGGCTAGCGCCTTCAAAGGCTTTAACCGATTCTTTACGTTGTTTAATTTGTTTCTCAATGACCGCAAGAACCTGAGTATCGTCAAGCTCTTTGCGCTCATCAACTTCAATTTGCTTAATTGCCGCCTGTAGACTACGAATTACCGTTAACTTATCCATTTCTTTCGCGCGCATAGTCGCTTTTAAAACGTCAGTGATTTGGTTTTTTAAAGTCGTCATTATTTAATCCAGACAGGCAATCACAAATTAATTAGTAAAGGCGAGTAGTACGTACTGATTCACGCGCCAATTTCTTTTGGTAGCGTTTAACAGCAGCAGCTTTTTTGCGCTTACGTTCTTGAGTTGGTTTTTCGTAGAATTCACGCTTACGTACGTCAGCTAAAACACCTGCTTTTTCGCAAGAACGTTTGAAACGACGGATAGCTACGTCTACTGGTTCGCCTTCTTTCAATTTAACTTGTGGCATGAAGAATCCTCATTAAGTTATGGATAAGACCTGGGCGAAATTGCCCACGATCACAAGTGAAGGTCAGTATTTTACTCATTTACATCTCATATCACAAGTCTATAATAGGTTTCGCAATAGAATTGATACAGGTTATAGGCAATTTAATGATCGTTTTAGGCTTAGAAACATCTTGTGATGAAACAGGACTCGCCCTGTATGACAGTGAGTTAGGTTTACGTGGACAAGTGCTGTACAGCCAAATTAAATTGCATGCAGAATATGGCGGAGTGGTACCTGAACTGGCTTCACGTGACCATGTGCGTAAACTTATTCCATTAATGAATCAATTGCTTGAGCAAAGTCAGGTCAAAAAATCTGAAATTGATGCAGTGGCTTATACTCGTGGACCTGGCTTGATGGGGGCACTCATGACAGGCGCATTATTTGGGCGCACTTTGGCATTTGCCTTAAATAAACCTGCAATTGGTGTGCATCACATGGAAGGGCACATGCTTGCGCCATTGTTGTCTGCCACACCGCCAGAATTTCCTTTTGTAGCGTTATTGGTTTCGGGTGGTCATACTCAGCTCATGGCCGCCTATGGTATTGGGCAATATGAACTGTTAGGCGAGTCGATTGATGATGCTGCGGGCGAAGCCTTTGACAAAGTCGCAAAAATGATGGGCTTGCCGTATCCAGGCGGGCCAAATATTGCCAAACTGGCGGAACAAGGTAATCCATTGGCATTTGAGTTTCCACGGCCAATGTTGCACCAAGGTTTGGAGTTTTCATTTAGTGGTTTAAAAACTGCAGTTTCAGTGCAAATGAAAAAACTAGGTGATGAAAACCGTGATGCGGATATTGCAGCTAGTTTTCAGGAAGCTGTGGTGGATACGCTAGTCAAAAAATCAGTGAAAGCCTTAAAACAAACACGTTTAAAACGCTTAGTGATTGCAGGTGGAGTAAGTGCAAATACGCGTTTACGTGAGCGTTTAGAAGCAGATTTAGCGAAGATTCGTGCTGCAGTATATTACGCAGAGCCAGCATTATGCACCGATAATGGTGCGATGATTGCTTTTGCAGGTTATCAGCGTTTAAAGGCAGGACAGCAAGATGGTTTGTCTGTGACGACCACACCACGTTGGCCAATGACAGAATTGACCAATCCGACCGCAGGTTAGGTATTTAGTTGAAAAAAACAGAGGCCAAGATTAAGCCTCTGTTTTTTTATGCTGCAATTGAAGTTCTGCTCAATAACGAAGATTTAGCGAACTGCATCCATTAAGCCTTTGGTTAAGTCCTGCATCATGCCATTCATAACAGCCATACCTGCATTGTTGCAGTTTTCCAACTTCTTGCCTTCTAGTGCTTTGCCTTTGTTGGCTTCGGCTTCACATTTTTGTAAAACCTTTTTTGCCTCATCTAGGTTTTCTGCATAATATTCCTGCGTTTTCACTTGGGTACATCCTGCAAGGGTGGTGATTAAAGCTACCGTCAGCAACATATTTTTGAAATTAAACATTATTTTATAACCGTTGTTTGTTCTAAAGAGACTTCATCTTAAGTGATAAGTTTGCTAAAAAATAACCAAATTGACTAAAGTTGACCATTTTAAGTCAAGCTAAACAATTGTAATTTATTGTTTATTATCTTCAGGTTGTGCCAATTATTTAAATCTAAGCATATAAATTTCAGAGCTTTTTGTGCTCTTATCTTGCAAATTTTTAAAAATAAAGCAAATAACTGACAGCAGTGCTAAATTCTGTGAATCCTGTCCAATTGTGGTGTTTTAAATTATAAATTATGATTTTAAGTCTATGTTTAATAAAAAATTAATGAGATAAAATGCGATTTAAAAATACATTTTGCATCACTTGTGTGATGGGGGTAATGTTATTAACCGCTTGTGAACAGACGGAGTCTATTCATCAAAATACCTCATCGGTGAGTCATTCAAATTTAGAAATGTCATCCAACAATGATGGTTATTCACCTTCAAGTCATACAGCCATCACCTATGATTCAGGTGCATTTTCCGATATTGCTGTAACTGCCCCAGAAGAAGTTTATGTGGGTGAACAAACTGTAGAAGCCATGCAAGCGCATGGCGAAGAGTTTTATGCAGAAACTTTGGCACGTATCGCTGCTGAACAAGGTCAATAATAGTGTGCTTGAATTAAAGGGTTACTGCCTAAAGAAATGCAGCAACCCGTAAATTTTACATAGATTTTAGTTGCTGTGAACCAATCCAGTGTTTAGAGAATTGATAAGCGGCACGACCTGAACGTTGACCACGTGCCTGACACCATCTTAATGCTTCTGCACGTACTTCGGCGGTCATTGGTATTGCTGCTTTTTGTAAATAGTGTTCTACAATTTCCAAATACAGATTTTGATCCATTGGATAAAACGACAACCACATACCGAAACGGTCAGACAGCGAAATTTTCTCCTCAATCGCTTCTTGTGGATGCAATTCGGTATATTGCGGTACATCTACACGGGTGACAGGTGTATTTTCGTGCATAAATTCAGGTAAAAGATGGCGGCGGTTACTAGTCGCATAAATAATAAAATTACTTGAACCTGATTGTAATGAACCATCTAAAACACTTTTTAAACTACGATAATTTTCATCTTCTGCGTTAAAGGCTAAATCATCGCAATAGACAATAAATTTTTCTGGACGATGCTGAATGATTTTCTGAATTTCAGGGAGTTCAGATAAGTCATCACGTTCAATTTCAATTAAACGTAAGCCTTGGTCGGCATACTTGGTGAGCAGGGCACGTACAATAGAAGATTTACCAGTCCCGCGTGAACCTGTCAGCAAGACATCATTGGCAGGTAAGCCATTTAAAAACTGCAAGGTATTTTGAATAACTTTTTCTTTTTGCTTTTCAATGCCTTTTAGGTCATCCAATTCCATTTTTCGTGGTTGTTGTATGGCAATTAACTGCTGATTTTGCCATTTAAAAGCAATTGCTGAAAAATCAGGTTCTTGTTTTAAAGCAGGTAAGCTTTGCTGTAGTTGTTGGAGTACATGCGAAAGTGATATTAAGATGTTGTCGGGTAAATCTAGGTTTGCCATGATAGTTCAGCTTTATAATTGCAGAGCGGAAAAGTACAGTTTAAGACTAGCGCAATTGACCTAGATTTGCCAATTGCTGTACTTGCTTAGTCATTGACGCATGTTATTATTTTTAAGATATTGTTGTGTATAGTAGGCATCGGCAAGCGTAGTGCTGCGAATAAACCAACGGATTGAGGGACGCTATGTTATTTAAAGATTTCACCGAAGAGGTTAATCCGCACCAAGCCTATCGCATAAAAAAATTAAAGCGCGAAATTTTAAATGCAGAATCCTATGAAGAGTGGAAAAGTATTGCCATAAAAATAGATGAAGAATCTGGCGCGCAAGAATGGAAATATGACAATAGTTCGCCATATTTTGATGCAGAAATCATTTCGCACCGTTTAAATCTTTTACGCCGTTACCGCACGACAGAACGTAGTAATGACCTGATTTATATTTTACGTGAAGGCTTAACCTTCGATATTGCCAACATTGCCCATCCTATGTTGTTTACTGCCACTTATGTTGGTACCAAAAAAATCATTGAAGACTATGTAGAAGAAGTCAGTAAAAGTTTGGCCTTTGTGGCTTCAGAAGCGTGTCAAACTTTAACCCGCGCTGAAAAAATTGCTTTTTTTGAGCAGTGCCAAACTGCGTATGGTCAGCCTGCCTTAATGTTTTCGGGTGGCGCGACTTTAGGTCTGTTTCATACGGGTGTGTGTAAGGCTTTGCTTGAGCAGGACTTAATGCCCAAAGTGCTGTCGGGTTCAAGTGCGGGCGCCATCATGACGGCCATGCTGGGTATTGCGAAACCTGAAGATGTACAACAAATTTTAGGTGGTGAATCTTTTTTCCACGAAGCATTCCAATTTAGACAAATGCGTGAAATTCTGAAAGGGAATGGCGGTATTGCCAATGTACATTATTTAAAAAAATTCCTGATTAAAAACTTAGGTGATACCACCTTTGAAGAAGCTTTTCAGAATTCAGGTTTACACATAAATGTGGCCGTGGCGCCATATGATGCTTCACAAGACCCGCGCATTATGAATAGTTTTACTGCACCTGATTTATTAGTGTGGAGTGCGGTGCTTGCATCTTGTGCCGTACCCATTTTATTTCCACCAGTACGATTAACCAATAAGCGTTATGATGGCGAGCATACCCCTTATATGGGTAAAACCCGTTGGGTAGATGGTAGTGTACGCAGTGATTTCCCACAGGAAAAAATGGCGCGTTTATATAATATTAATTACACCATTGCCAGTCAGGTGAACCCGCATGTGGTTCCTTTCATGCAAGATGATATCAAGCGCTATCGTAAAGATATGCTAAGTTGGCCAGAACGTATTATCCGCCGACAGGGGAAAGTGATTAGTCGCGGTGTCATGGACTTTGTTCGTGAGCGGGCAGGAGCTGTGCCACCCGTACGCCGTTTGCTAGATCATGGTTATGGCATTGTCGATCAGCGTTATTATGGCGATGTCAATATTGTTGGAAGTTATAACCTGCGTCATTATAGTTATATGCTGCAAAACCCTAAACCACATTTGTTCAAAATCTTACAGCGTGAAGGTGAGCGAGCAACTTGGCCAAAAATTTCCAGTATTGAAACGCATGCCCGTGTAGGCAAAACTTTGCAACATTGCCTAGAGTTATTGCATGCTCAAAATGACACGATTCCAGAGTAATTAACTATAACTAAAAATATAGATAAATATTTGCATAAGTGCTCATTTTGTCTATGTCGATTCAGTAGTGGCAAGGTGGGTATTTATTAGAGATT
>NZ_JAAZQW010000002.1:127287-167191 GCF_012371415.1 Acinetobacter sp. A3 | reverse complement strand
CACTACTGAATCGACATAGACAAAATGAGCACTTATGCAAATATTTGTCTATATTTTTAGTTATAGTTAATTACTCCTAGCTAAAATAATCCAAAAGTACAAAAACTAATTAAAAAACGCAGCCCGAAGACTGCGTTTAATGATTTGATTTAGAGCTGTAAGCGACAGGTTAAATCGCTTAAATTTTTAGTTGAGTGCCGTAACGACTGCTTGACCCATTTCAACCGTACCAACTTTATTCATGCCTTCAGACATAATATCGGCAGTACGTAAACCTTGATCTAATACATTGCCTACAGCATCTTCAATGGCTTTTGCTGCTGCTTCTTCACGGAAGGTATAACGCAACATCATTGCTACAGAAAGAATAGTCGCTAATGGATTTGCTAAGTTTTGACCTGCAATGTCTGGCGCTGAACCATGACATGGCTCATACATGCCTTTGCCATTTTCATCTAAAGAAGCAGATGGCAACATACCAATAGAACCCGTCAACATTGCCGCTTCATCAGACAAAATATCACCAAACAAGTTAGAGGTTACAATCACGTCAAACTGTTTTGGTGCACGTACCAATTGCATCGCCGCATTATCTACATACATGTGCGATAAATTGATGTTTGGATAATCTGCTTGCTGCATTGCAGTGACTGTTTGCTTCCACAACTCTGTCACTTCAAGTACGTTGGCTTTATCGACAGAACATACTTTACCACCACGTAAGCCAGCCAATTCAAAGGCAACTTTGGCAATACGCTTAATTTCAGACTCTGAATAAACGTCGGTGTTATAACCTTGTTTTTCACCATTTTCTAATTCACGAATACCACGTGGCTGACCGAAGTAAATACCACCTGTTAATTCACGTACAATCAGAATGTCCAAACCTGCCACAATCTCAGCTTTCAAGCTAGAAGCATCTGCCAATTGTGGGTACAAAATCGCTGGACGTAAGTTAGCAAACAAATTCAATTCACTGCGTAGTTTTAATAAGCCACGCTCTGGACGAATTGAACGCTCAATATTATCCCATTTTGGACCGCCAACAGCGCCTAATAAAATTGCATCGGCTTTTTTAGCCTGTTCAGATGTTACTGCAGGGTACGGTTCGCCATGTGCATCAATTGCAGAACCACCCAATAAACCTTGTTCCCAAGTCAAACCCAAATTGAATTTTTCATTGACACGTGTCAGCACTTGTTCAGCAGCTTTCACAATTTCTGGACCAATGCCGTCACCAGCTAAAATCAAAATATGTTTTGACATGAAAATTTCCATTGTTAATAACAGTCAACGACTGTAGAGACTAAATTTTTTGTTCCACAAACTCGCCCAAGCCATTCAGGACATTGTAGGGTTTGCAAAAACGACGAATGGGTTTGTTGTTTTGCATCAGTTCCACGCAAAGTGGATCGGGTGCAGATACATTTAATAAGCTGCCTTTAGTACGAATGCGGTCTCGATACATTCTAAAGGTGTATTTTTGCTTGGCATTAAACTTATGAATGACATGCAATTTTTCTGCACGATCTTTAGAAATCGGATAAAAACGTATTACCAACTCATGCTGTGCAGGAGGTACAGACAAATACAAGGCGTTCGATTTATTTAAGGAAGATTCCTGTAAACGCACCAAACCTTGTTTGATGGCAGTACGTGTCACACGATGATTTTCTGCATCTACAATGGTGACTTTATTTAACCGTTCAAATTCACAATCATCCGTACCTGTACAGTAAATTAATGCATTGGATTTAGTTTGCGCAGTTTCTTTTACCTGTTTAAGCCGTGCTGTATCCCACGTTTGGCATGCACTTAACGCAGTCACACAAAATCCAATTACAGCAAGCTGACCGAAAATCTTACTCATTGTTCGCGCCCAACCTCACTTGTTAGATACAAAATATAAAAATTATTATGTGTCGATGTTAGCAAGAGTTAGGCCACGATGCTATGACTAATTTGACTGGACTTAAGCCTGAATTTCAGCAAAAACCCATGGACGAGATTGCTTGGTTTTCTCTTCATAAGCACGAATATCATCTGCCGCTTGCAAAGTTAGACCAATATCATCTAAACCATTCAATAAACAATGTTTACGGAATGGATCGACCTCAAACTTAAATGCAGTACCGTTTGGTGTGCGTACTTCTTGCGCTTCTAGGTCAATGGTTAATTGATAACCTTCAGTTGCCGCACATTCCTTAAATAACTGTTCAACCTGATCTTCAGCTAAAATTACAGGTAACATGCCATTTTTAAAGCAGTTATTAAAGAAGATGTCAGCAAAGCTTGGTGCAATCACGGTACGGAAACCGTATTCATTCAATGCCCACGGCGCATGCTCACGGCTTGAACCACAACCAAAGTTAGCACGTGAAATCAAAATTGATGCGCCCTGATAACGTGGTTGATTCAACACGAATTCAGTATTCAATGGACGTTTTGAGTTGTCCTGTCCTGGATAGCCTTCATCCAAATAACGTAATTCATCAAATAAGTTATCACCAAAGCCTGTGCGCTTAATTGATTTCAAGAACTGTTTTGGAATGATTAAGTCAGTATCGACATTGGCACGGTCTAATGGTGCAACGATACCTTGTTCAACGGTATATTTTTTCATGTTTAATTCTCACTGAATCCGTAACCTCTTCCCCTCTCTTCTATCACGAGAGAACTCCCTCTCCCTCTTAGGAGAAGGTTGGGATGAGGGAATAACTTAGAATGAACGTACGTCTACAAAATGACCTGCAATTGCAGCTGCAGCAGCCATTGCTGGACTCACCAAGTGAGTACGACCACCGTTACCCTGACGACCTTCAAAGTTACGGTTTGATGTCGATGCACAGTGCTCACCTGGTTGTAACTTGTCTGCATTCATGGCCAAGCACATTGAACAACCTGGCTCACGCCATTCAAAACCTGCTTCTACAAAAATTTTGTCTAAGCCTTCTTGTTCTGCTTGTTGCTTCACTAAGCCAGAACCAGGAACGACCATCGCTTGTTTAATGCTTTCAGCAACTTTACGACCTTTAATGACTTCAGCTGCGGCACGAATATCTTCAATACGCGAGTTGGTACATGAACCAATAAATACACGATCTAATTGAATGTCTGCCAAAGACTGACCTGCAGTTAAACCCATATATTGATAAGCACGTGTCCAGTCATTGCGCTGTACGTCATCTTTAGCTTGTTCTAAAGTCGGTACGGCTTGTGACACTGGAATCACCATTTCTGGAGAAGTCCCCCAAGACACTTGTGGCTCAATCTCTTCACCTTGCAATACAACGACGGTGTCAAAGTGTGCGCCTTCATCTGAATGTAAGGTATTCCAATAAGCAACTGCAGCATCCCATTGCTCGCCTTTCGGTGCGTAGTTACGATCTTTCACGTATTCAATGGTTTTGTCATCAACAGCCACCATACCTACACGTGCACCCGCTTCAATGGCCATGTTACATACGGTCATACGGCCTTCAATGGACATATCTCGGAAAACTTGACCACCAAATTCAATCGCATGGCCTGTACCGCCTGCCGTACCGATTTTACCAATAATAGCCAATACGACGTCTTTTGGGGTAACGCCCTGACCTAATTTGCCATCTACACGCACCAGCATGTTTTTCATTTTCTTTTGAACTAAGCATTGGGTTGCCAATACGTGTTCAACTTCAGAAGTACCAATACCATGTGCCAAACAACCAAATGCACCATGTGTCGCTGTATGTGAGTCACCACACACCACCGTCATGCCTGGTAAAGTTAAACCTTGCTCAGGCCCAACCACGTGCGCAATACCCTGACGGATGTCATTGATGTCAAACTGCACCACGTTAAAGGTTTTACAGTTGTCATCCAAGGTTTGCACCTGAATACGTGAAGTATCATCTTCAATACCTGCAATACCATCTGCACGCTCTTTTTTAGAGGTTGGTACGTTGTGGTCAGGCGTTGCCACGTTGGCACTTAAACGCCACGGTTGACGACCTGCAAGTTGTAAGCCCTCAAACGCTTGTGGAGAAGTCACTTCATGCAATAAATGACGGTCGATATACAATAAAGCTGAGCCATCGTCACGTTGGGTGACCAAGTGATCATCCCACAATTTGTCATACAAAGTTTTTGCTGTTGGATTTTGTGCTTGTTGGTTTTCGCCTGCCATGTCAGATCTACTCCACTGGACTGGGTAATTTTTTCATTCTTTCGATTATAACCGCGAATTTGTATAAATCTAATTTATCATTTTTATTAATTTAAAAACTTTTGGGAATTAATATTTATCTCCAAGCAAAATATTTTTATTGGTTCAAACCTGTTTTGTTTTCAAGTTGAGTTCTATCAACATCGTTTCATCTAAAAAATAATTACGACTAAAATCTAATTTTCCAATCAAAAACACAAAAATATTCGTTTTTACAAATCAAACAAGAATGATTATCCTTTAGCTATCACACAGAGAAACACCAAAGCAGCACAGGAGTATCACATGAGTCATATTCAAAAATTTGTTGCTAACAATCAACGCATGTTCAAAAAGACCTTGAGCTACTACATTATGCACATCACCGTGGCAATGGTGGTTGGTTATGTGGTCACGGGTAATATTTGGATGGCTATTACCTTAAGTTTGGTCGAACCAACGGTTCAAGCGGTGGCTTATTTCATTCACGAACGTATTTGGGAAAAGAAAACACAAGCTGAAGAGACCAATATTATCGCCTAGTTAACATATCGTTATGCTCTAGTTATCCTCTTCTCAAGTGAATACTGCTGTTCTATTTCTTCCTCTTAGATCATCGTAGCGCAAGCGACGATGATCTTTTTTTATGCCCTTTTTAAACCTACTCCTTTGAGGATGTTTCTGCCTACAGTTTCAAAATATGTAGAATTTGTTTTGATTAATTCTAATTTTTTCTAAATAATAAATACAGTGATAAAAAATACTTATAGGTAGTTCAGATGAATCTTGCAGCCTTCGAAGCTTTTGTAAAAGTCATGGAAACGGGCTCTATTTCTTTGGCCGCAGATCAACTGTTTATTACCCAGCCGGCAGTGACCAAACGCATTCACAGTTTGGAAGATTATTTTGGTGTAAAACTGTTTGAATCGGCAGGACGTGGCGTACAGGCTACACATGCGGCACATTCATTGTTACCTAAAGTTAAAAACTGGCTGAATGAGCTGGGCGATATTCATCACACCCTCAGCCATGAACAAGGGCAAGTTCAAGGCAAACTGAAAATTGGCACCAGTCACCATATTGGTTTGCACCATTTACCCAATCATTTACGAGAATACGTACAGGAATTTCCCAATGTCACACTCGATGTGCATTTTGTCGATTCTGAACAGGCACATGAGCAGGTTTTGGCGGGAGATTTAGAACTGGCTTTTCTGACCCTTCCACCTAAACTGGATGAGCGCTTGGCTTATGTCACCATTTGGAATGATCCTTTGGTCTTTGTCGTGGCACCATTTCATCCTCTAGCAGGTCAAAAAAACCTACAATTGTCCGACTTACTTAGCTACCCAAGTTTATTGCCCGCTGCGCAAACCTATACTAGTCAAATCACCTTAGCAGAGTTTGAAAAGCAAGGGGTAAAACCTAAAGTCACCATGAGCAACAATCCGTTAGAATCAATTCGGATGTTGGTGTCTATTGGTTTGGGGTGGTCTGTTTTACCCAAAACTTTGGTCAACCAGGACTTGCAACAGTTAGATATTGATTTAGAAATGAACCGTCAACTCGGTATGGTATGGCATCCTGGACGGACACAATCACGTGCAGTTTTAGAATTGATTGAGATGATGAAGCATTAAGCATTACAACTCAAAAACATTTTTATCTATAAAGCTTACTTTTCTAGACTCAACAAAATAGCCCTCAAGTGATTCATCACTTGAGGGCTATTTTTATCAGAATTTCAAAATGCTGCGTGGTCTATTTCTTAACGATTGACCGAATCTTCATGTAAAGATTCATTCAATTGATCCACCACAATCGCCCATGAACCATCCGATTTTATTTTTTCAACAATAAACTGACGTTGTGCGTCTGTCCAAAAATCAGCATCGGCAATATTGGTTTCTGCGCTAAGTTGATGTGTCACAATAAATTGCTGAATCGCTTCTTCACTGGCATCTAAACCTAATTGTTCAAATAAATGTGTCATTCTTGGGCGTACACCGCTCATTTTTTCACTCCTGCTGTTTTTTAATTCTTGCCTTACCTTAGCACGCCTATTCTAAAAATGAATGACATAATCCAACATTACAGCAAATAAAAACAAAACAGAAACAAGCGACTAGTTACACCTGATACAGCGACAATTGCGCTAATCTAAGCTTTAAATTGACCAGTCCTGCACATCCCAACCTTGCTCTTCCGCCAAAGCCTGTAAACGTGCATCGGGGTTTACTGCAATGGCATGATCGGCATATTCCAGCAAGAAACGGTCGTTAATGGAATCTGAATATGCCCAAGACTCGGTCACATCGCGGCCTTCTAGCCATTGCTCCAAACGTACCAATTTGCCTTTTTGGTAACATGCAGTGTTAATGACCTTACCTGTATATTTTCCATCGACCACTTCCGCATTGGTGGCAATAATTTCAGTAATGCCAAATTCACGAAAAATAGGTGCCGTAATAAAGTCAGAAGTTGCAGTGATGCCTACCAATTCATGTCCTAAAGCCTGATGACGCTGAATCGCTTTAAAGCCTTCGGGACGCATTTGCGGACGAATCACCTTTTGCATAAATAGTTCATGCAATTCGGTCAGGTATTGATTGTCGTGCTGAGTTAAAAATTCAAATACAAATTCGTTATATGCAATTGGGTCGAGCTGCCCTGCTTTGTAGTCTTCATAAAACTTGTCGTTCATGGCGCGGTGACGGACTGGATCGACCAAACCTTCATTTACCAAAAACTCACCCCAAGAATGATCTGAATCAGTATTTAACAAGGTGTGATCGAGATCAAATAGCGCCAATTTCATGAAAATACTCGTAAAAACTGAAATTTAAGAAAAAAATTGTAAATCTATCTCCGCTAGTCGATAGAAATTCGTTAAGATCATAGCAATTTTAACATTATTTACACTTTGCGTTTTCGAGTTGGAGAAAAGAAATCATCATCCCCGAGTGCAAAGTCATAAATTAAACAATATTTAGGTAGCCAAATGATCGACTCAGAAGGTTTCCGACCCAATGTCGGGATCATTTTGGCAAACGAGTTTGGACAAGTTCTATGGGCAAAACGCATTGGTCACAATGCATGGCAATTTCCACAAGGAGGTATCCAATATGGAGAAACCCCTGAACAGGCACTTTATCGTGAGCTGAGAGAAGAAGTTGGCTTACTGCCCGAACACGTCCAAGTTATCGCGCAAACTAAAGGTTGGCTGCGTTATCGTTTGCCACATCGGTACATACGCACGGATTCAGACCCAGTATGTATTGGTCAAAAACAGAAATGGTTTTTATTGCAACTGACGGCTTCAGCACATCATATTCGGCTGAATTTGTCAGACCCGCCTGAATTTGATCAATGGCAATGGGTCAGTTACTGGTATCCGCTCGGTCAGGTCGTCAATTTTAAACGTGACGTCTACCGTAAAGCGATGGTGGAATTGTGTAATCAATTACCGCTCAAAAAACCTTAAAAACCTGCAAAAAATGTAGGTTTTTAAACTTAATGTTATAGACGCAGTTGTGATAACTTAGGGTCATGAGCTGTGTAACAACTGACCTAAAAATAACCCATCTAAATATGGAGTAGCGCGTATGTCAAACATGCAACTGGATACCCTTAGACGCATTGTGCAAGAAATCAATGCGTCCACCAGTTTGCATGAATCACTCGACATTATGGTGAATCAGGTCGCAGAAGCCATGCATGTGGATGTCTGCTCGATTTACCTGTTGGATGAACGTAATCAGCGCTACCTCCTCATGGCTTCAAAGGGTTTAAACCCTGAATCTGTGGGACATGTGTCTTTACATACCAGCGAAGGTCTAGTCGGACTGGTTGGACAGCGTGAAGAAATCGTCAATCTAGACGATGCGCCTAAACATGAACGATTTATGTACTTAGCCGAAACAGGTGAGGAAATTTATAACTCCTTCCTTGGTGTACCAGTCATGTACCGTCGTAAAGTGATGGGTGTTCTTGTGGTTCAAAACAAGGACAAACAAGACTTTTCTGAAGCGGCAGAGTCCTTTTTAGTGACGCTCTGCGCCCAGCTTTCAGGCGTGATTGCACACGCACATGCTGTGGGCAATATTGATGTATTCCGTAAACCGAATAACCTGCCTGCCTACAAAACCTTTCAGGGGGTATCGGGTTCAGGTGGGATTGCTTTAGGCCGTGCGGTCATTCTGTACCCTCCTGCAGACTTGGCAGCTGTGCCAGACCGTGAAGCCGATGACATTAGCGAAGAACTGACTTTACTGGATAACGCACTCGATGCAGTACGTCAGGAAATTCAAGCGCTTGATGACAAAATGCAGGATGCCTTAATGGCAGAGGAGCGTGCACTGTTTAGCGTGTTCCTGCGCATGTTGGATGAAAATGCCCTACCTGCCGAAATTAAAGAACTGATTCGTGAAGGGAACTGGGCGCAAGGTGCGGTGCGTATTGTCATAGACAATCACATTGCCCTATTTTCGCAAATGGAAGATGACTATTTGCGTGAGCGTGTGTCTGATCTGAAAGATTTAGGCCGTCGTATTTTAGCCTCTTTGCAAGAAGCAGATGCCAGTCACCGTGAACTGACCGATGAAAGCATTTTAATTGGCGAAGAAATTTCCACCGCAGCTTTGGTAGAACTGCCTGTCGATAAAATTGCAGCGATTGTCACCACCGAAGGGGCGATGAATTCACACATGGTGATTGTGGCACGTGCCCTTGGCATTCCAACTGTAGTGGGTGTGACTGAGCTGCCAATCAACAGTCTAGACGATGTAGAAATGATTGTAGATGCGCACCAAGGTCGGGTCTTCATCAACCCGCCACGACGTATGCGCACACGCTATAAAGAGATTCAAAAAGAAGAAGAACAGATTGCCAAAGACCTGAAGCAATATGAAACCAAAGATGCCATTACCCCAGACGGCGTTGCGGTAAAATTGTACGTCAATACAGGTTTAATGATTGATGTTGTACGTGGCGTGCAACGTGGTGCTAAAGGGGTTGGCTTATACCGTTCTGAAATTCCGTTTATGTTGCGTGATCGCTTCCCGGGTGAAGAAGAACAACGTGCCATTTACCGCCAACAGCTTAGCCATTTTGCCAATAAACCTGTGGTGATGCGTACGCTGGATATTGGTGCTGACAAGGACTTGCCATACTTCTCAATTGAGGAAGAAAACTCAGCCTTAGGCTGGCGTGGAATTCGCTTCACACTGGATCACCCTGAAATTTTTTCTTCGCAAATTCGCGCCATGCTGAAAGCCAGCATTGGCCTGAATAATCTACACATCTTGCTGCCTATGATTACCAGTGTCAGCGAGGTAGAAGAAGCCTTGTATTTGCTAGATCGTGACTGGCAAGCAGTACAGGAAGAAGAACAGGTTAAAATTAACAAGCCTAAAATTGGCATTATGGTGGAAGTACCTAGTGTACTGCTGCAAATTGATGAATTTGCCCCGTTGGTGGATTTTTTCTCGGTGGGATCAAACGACTTAACCCAATATTTATTGGCTGTTGACCGTAACAATCCGCGTGTAGCCAACGTCTATTCACACTTTCACCCTGCAATACTACGCGCCTTAACCCGCTTGGTAAAAGAATGTCATAAATATGATAAGCCAGTGAGTGTCTGTGGTGAAATGGCGGGAGACCCGCTGTCTGCGGTACTTCTGATGGCGATGGGCTTTAATACCCTGTCGATGAGTTCAAGTAATATTCTGCGGGTGCGTAAAGCGATTTGTCATGTACCAATGAGTGATGCACAAAATCTACTAGAACAAGCCTTAAAAATGAATAACCCACTTATGGTAAAAAGTTTGCTTGAATATTATTTTAAAACCCATGGCTTGGGCGATATGGTGAAACTGGCAACACGCATCGTAGCGCCATAAACATTGCTAAAGCTCAAGCAGCACGCAATACATCCCAAAAACAACAAGGGCGATAATCATCGGAATATCGCCCTTGTTTGTGTTTGCTATAGCCTCGTTTGGCATTTTTCTTGCGGTCTACAAAAACCTGACTTTTGTTGACCTCATGCATGTGCTTTGCCACAAAGTTATGCTGAATAAGTTCTGGCTGTTTTTTCTTTGCCATGATGCTGTTCCTTTCAGTTGATCATTGAAATGAGCAGTATACCTGCTCTATATAAATGGAGGTGTTGGCGTAAAATTCAAGCCGATAATATCTGCAAAATATGGTTAATCTTCCTTCACCCTTCCACACAAATTGGGCAGCCGATCATACGCTTTTTTGTACAATTTACAAGCGATTTACCCTAAATAGTGCTAAGATAAAAATAAGGGTGAAAAACTTACTAAAAGCAGTTTTACTGGATTTTTCTAACGGTTATTTTTGAAAGCTATTTTAAAGAATATTCAGCTGCTTTACCCATACAATTATAGCACGAAATTCTAAAAAATTTTATTACTTTGCAAAGACTTAGTAGTTATAAAATCCACTAGAAAAACGGCAATGATTGGCTAATATGAATATAGAAGATCAGTTAAACAAGACCATTAAAAACAGGAGTCAAATCTATGATTTATGAAGTATCTGGAGATATTTTACTGAGCGAAGCACGTGCAATTGCTCACGGTGTTGCCCCTAACGATAACTTTGCTACAGGTTTGGCTTTAAGTCTGCGCGAGCACTGGCCTGCATTGTATAAAGACTTCCGTAACTATTGCCATATTTACCACCCTAAAGCGGGCGAGCAATGGACTTGGGTCAATGCTGAAGGTCAACGCATTGTGAACCTGATGACTCAGGAAGCCGCTTATGACAACGGTTCAAAACCTGGTAAAGCATCAACAGAATACGTAAACCGTACTTTGAAAAACTTAAAACAGTTGATTGAAGAAGAGAAAATTGAAAGCTTGGCATTACCACGTCTTGCAACAGGTGTAGGCGGTTTAGATTGGGAAGATGTACGTCCACTGATCTACAAACACTTAGAAGATTTGGATATTCCGATCTACATTTACACACTTTATCAAAAAGGTGTAAAAGCTGAAGAGCCTGCGAAATAAGTATTGCCAGATCAGCTTTGACTCGATCTATTGAGTGTGATTATTCAACACTTAACTGAAAGAGACGGTTCGATTCACCCGTTTGGTGTTTGCCAAGCGGGTGAATTTTTTGGTGTTCTGAACACAGCGAGCGAGTATTGAGTTTTATACCGCAAATGCACGCTGTAAAATGGCGGCAACATCTACCTGTTCAGGTTTCAGCATACCTACCACTTGCCCATGCGACTCACTATAACGTGACTGGATAAAACCCTGTGCAACAAAGTCTGGGGCATAACGCAGTAACAATACCGCTTGTGCAAAGATCACCAAACGGCTGACTAAAGAACGTGCCATAAATTGTAAATCTTGACCGTTCGTGCTCTTCAATAACTGCTGCAAACGATCTAACTCACGACTTAAAATAACATCTGTAATGGCAGTACCCGCCAAGTCTTGTAATAACACCTGAATTAGCTCAGGTTCTCGCTGCATGGCGCGTAGCACATCTAAGCACATCACATTGCCTGAACCTTCCCAAATGGTATTCACAGGCGCTTCTTTGAAAATACGTGCCATGATGCCGTTATCGACATAACCATTGCCACCAAAGACTTCCATCATCTCGCCTGTAAGCTCCACAGCTCGTTTGCATACCCAAAACTTCGCTGCAGGTGTCATTAAACGCTTCCATGCCAAAGACACAGCATTATCGCTTTCATAACAATTTGCCAAATGAAAACTGAGTTGTACTGCAGCTTCAGTTTCCAGTGCTAAATCTGTCAAAACCGCCTGCATTAATGGCTGATTAGCCAGCGTCTGCCCAAAAGCCTGACGCTGTCGGGTATAGGCAAGGCACTGCACAAGGGCTTGGCGCAACATGGCACTACTGCCCACAGCACAAGTTAAACGGGTGTAATTCGCCATTTCAATAATCGTGGGAATACCACGCCCCGCTTCTCCAATCATAATGCCCCAAGCCTTCTGAAATTCGACTTCTGAACTGGAGTTGCTGCGGTTTCCGACTTTGTCTTTTAAGCGCTGTACCTGAACATGATTTTTGCTGCCATCTTCCAACCAGCGCGGTACAAAGAAACAAGCCAAACCATCTTGCTCGGTATTGGCCACCACCAAATGCGCATCACACATCGGGGCCGAGAAAAACCATTTATGCCCTGTCAGTAAATAAGCTTGGCCTCGTCCTGTTTCTGCGACTGGAACGGCAAGTGTTTGGTTGGCACGCACATCTGAACCACCCTGCTTTTCTGTCATCCCCATGCCGAGCCAAATAGATTTCTTTTGTGAAATTGGCACATCACGCGGATCATATTCATTGCTTAGCAGCTTTTCGCCAATTTTGGCCCACAATTCAGGTTCACGCTGAATCAGCGGAATACTGCCCAAAGTCATAGAATTCGGGCATAAATTACCACATTCAACTTGTCCTGCCAGATAAAACCGACTGGCCCAATCCACCCACTTTGCTGTAGATTGAAGCTGTTTAAATGGATGCGCATGGGTGTCAAATTCACGATTCAGCGCCATCCAGTGATGCCATGCGGGATGAAACTCAACCACATTCTGACGATGTCCACGAGCATCAAAGGCATGTAAAATAGGGGTATGCCGATTGGCTAAATCTGCATAGTGATAATATTCTGCCGAAGCCGCAATTTGCCCCATTTCATTGAGCTGTGTCTGATCCGTACTACCATAACGAGATAAAATTTCTTGTAAAACAATGTCACTTTCAAATAAGTTATAGTCTTGTAGTTCGTCAAACTGATTTTGAATTTGATGGGTCGCCCATGTTTGCATTGTGTTAGATCCCTGATGATTTTTTCCTGATGATGCTTTTCAGTATAGAAAATAATAAGCAGCAAGGTGTTCGGCTTTATTTATGAAAAATTCTGAGATACAAGTACGTCGTAAACCGCGCCAATCAAGGGCTAAACTGACCCAAGAGGCCTTACAGGAAAGTTTTGTTCGGCTTTTACATGAACGCCCTGCAGATCAAATTACCATTCGTGAAATTACAGACTTGGCAGGCGTGGGTTTAGGCACGTTTTATGAATATTTTTCTAAAAAAGAAGATTTAATTGCACTCACCATTCACCTACACGTGAAAACCAATGCAGAACGCCTACAAACTTATGCACATCGGCAACTGGAGTTATCCACAAATCTGGCTTTTGAGGATTATTTGCAGCTAATTGTAGGCTTTCAGCTCGAACAGATTCAGGCCCAACAATTTTTATGGGCGCATAGTTTTTTATTAGAGCGGCAAATTTCTAGCATTGAAATTTATAGAAAAAGTTATGCCATGATGGTGCAGATGTGGGTGAATATTCTTGGCCCATTTATCGCCAATGCAAGTCAATGCCACACCCTTGCTTTAAATATGCAGCGTATTTGCTATGGTTTTATCGCACAAAGTTTATTAATTGAGCCTGATTTTCAGGATTGGCCGCAATTACATAGCGATATGTTGCAAGCCATGCTGCCTTTTTATAACAACCTTAAAAGCCTTTAATAGCTTCCTATTTACGTCAGCCAAGCACTCAGTTTTAGCATCGTTAATGCCAATCATCAGCAACAAATTTATCTATTTGTAAAATCAATAAAATCGTTTTACATTATAATGGCAAGATTTAGATGCTTTCAGCTATGCATGACATTTCAGCATGATATTGTGGTGTTGTAGTTGATTTTTAAACGAACAAAACGGTTCATGGCAGCTTGCTTTATGAAGATAAGTTTCTAATGCAGCCCCCTACATGATGATCACAATAATGGAGAACAATGATGAGCCAAGATATTAAAAAATGTCCTGTGACGCATTTAACCACTGACGCGGGCGCACCCGTTGTTGATAACCAAAACAGTATGACCGCAGGTGCTCGCGGTCCATTGCTTGCACAAGATTTATGGCTCAATGAAAAACTAGCTAACTTTGTTCGCGAAGTGATTCCTGAGCGTCGTATGCATGCCAAAGGTTCAGGTGCTTTTGGTACATTTACAGTGACCCATGACATTAGCCAATATACTCGCGCTAAAATCTTCTCTGAAGTGGGCAAAAAAACTGAAATGTTTGCTCGTTTCTCTACCGTTGCAGGTGAGCGTGGTGCTGCCGATGCAGAACGTGATATTCGTGGTTTTGCACTGAAATTCTATACCGAAGAAGGTAACTGGGATTTAGTCGGTAACAACACACCAGTATTCTTCTTCCGCGACCCTCGCCAGTTCCCAGACCTGAACAAAGCCGTAAAGCGTGACCCGCGCACCAACCTACGTGATGCAACCAACAACTGGGATTTCTGGACATTACTGCCAGAAGCATTACACCAAGTCACCATTGTGATGTCTGACCGTGGTATTCCAGTCGGTTATCGTCACATGCATGGTTTTGGTAGCCATACCTATAGCTTCATTAATGCCAACAATGAACGCTTCTGGGTGAAATTCCACTTCCGCACGCAACAAGGTATTCAAAACCTGACCGATGCTGAAGCAGCAGAATTAGTGGGTCGTGACCGTGAAAGCAGCCAGACTGACCTGTATAACGCCATTGAGCGTGGTGATTTCCCTAAATGGACGCTGTTCGTACAAATCATGCCTGAACTTGAGGCAGAACAAGTGCCATATCACCCATTTGACCTGACTAAAGTTTGGCCTAAAGGTGACTATCCACTCATTCAAGTGGGTGAGTTTGAGCTGAACCGCAACCCAGAAAACTACTTCCAAGATGTTGAACAAGCCGCCTTTGCGCCAAGCAACCTTGTTCCAGGAATCAGCTATTCACCAGACCGCATGCTACAAGCACGTTTGGTTAACTATGCCGATGCTGCTCGTTACCGTGTAGGCGTGAATCATTCACAAATTCCTGTGAATGCAGCACGTTGTCCTGTGCACTCAAACCGTCGTGATGGTCAAGGTCGTATGGATGGCAACTATGGCAGCTTGCCACACTACGAGCCAAACAGCTTCCACCAATGGCAAGAGCAACCACAATACCGCGAACCTGCATTAAAAATCCGTGGCGATGCAGATTTCTGGGATTATCGTGAAGACGACAGCAACTATTTCAGCCAACCACGCGCATTGTTCAATCTAATGAACCCTGAGCAAAAACAGGCACTGTTTGATAACACTGCACGTGCAATGGGCGATGCGCTAGACTTCATTAAGTACCGCCATATTCGTAACTGTTACGCATGTGACCCTGCTTATGGTGAAGGTGTTGCTGCTGCGTTGGGCATGACTGTTGCAGATGCACAAGCTGCTCGTGCAACGGATCCTGCACTTGGTCAGCCAGGTGTACTGTAATCTTTACACTTAAAGATTCACTAAAAATATAAACTCATAAAAAAGCCCCTATTCGATAGGGGCTTTTTATTGTGTCGTTAGCAACTAACGCTTTTCAGCAAGTAGAAAACTACTTTTGGCTTGTTAACGACTACACAATTAGCTTCTTACCTTCACGAATACAATAAAACGGATTCATTAATTTAGATGAACGCTTCATGGCATGATGCAAGTCTGCCTCAGGCTGCTCACGCCCTTCATCGGTCAACTCAAAAGTGCGGTAATGAATGGCCAAAGAACATTTGGAATGTAAATCTTTATGGGCCTGAAAGGCATCTTCAGGGTTCATGTGCATATAACGCATCAGATTACGTGGCTCATAAGAACCAATAGGCAAAAGTGCCACACGTGGTGCGCCAATACGGGTTTGTATTTCCTTAAAATGTGGAGAATAACCTGTATCCCCCGCAAAGAAACAATGGTCTTGCCCATGCAAAATAGAAAAACCGCCCCACAACGCCATGTTCTGATCACGTGCACCACGCCCCGAACCATGTTGTGCAGGGGTGTACACAATTTTAAGCTCTTTAAACAAAGCCGACTGCCACCAATCCATTTCAATCACATGCAAGTCTGGCGGTAAATACCAGCTATTGCCCAAACCTGTATAAATAGGCATGGCAAATTGATGGTTCAACCATTTTAAGGTGGCTAAATCCATGTGGTCATAGTGGTTGTGGCTAAGCAGCACGGCATGAATGGTGGGTAAATCCTCCAATGCAATGCCCGCAGGACAGGCACGTTTAGGCCCTCTGCCCTGTTTTGGGCTCACATGCTCAGCCCAGACTGGATCGGTCAAAATGTTATAGGGGCCAATTTGAATCAATACAGTGGCATGCCCTACAAACCAGACTTGCCAATCATCCAAACTGGCCTGTGGGCGTAATTGTGGAACCGCACGCGGCGTTGCAAAGAACTGTTGTGCCTCTTGTTGGGCATTGACCTTCCAGCTGTTCGATTTACGTTTTAGCAACCATTTCAGTAAATCAGTTTGGCTGCGCCCCTCAGGACACGCCACAGGATTAAAAAACTGCGTGCCATCATAATGATTTGAAGGCAAAAACTGTAGCTTGGGTTTACGCCAAGTATGTGACCAACAGGCTTCCGTTGGCAGTTGAAAATGCTTTTGTTCCACGTTGTTCATGTAAGCCCAATAATATATAGCGCATCGGCCATGATGCTTTTAATCCTGATCTGTTCAGAAATAAACACAGCTTTGGTTCATGTGTTGACTCTATCACGCATAGTAGCGAAATCAAGCGGGCAATTTCCTTTATGTTTTTGTTGTTTTGAGAAAAAAGTCGTATCGGACAACAACTCAGCACTGCAAAATTAGCCTTTGCAGAAATACTGTTCGCGCCATTCTTTCCAGAAATACATCACAATACCCAACATCACCACAGCAATACCAACAAATGCATTCATGCTGATGTGTTCATTGTTTAGCATTGCACCTAAAATCAGCGCAATAATAGGCGTCATCACATTGCTTAAAGAAACTGTAGACGCAGTTAAACGGCGAATCAGCCAGAAATAGCACAGCATTGCCACAATAGACGACATGATCATGGTAAAGATGAAACCAATCATGGTTTTCACCCCAGGCATGACGGTTGGAACATGCTGCCAAATAAACGGAATTAATAACAATGAACCCAGTGCCGAAACCATTAATGAACCTGTAGCCTGAGACATAGGACTTAAAGGTGCATTGATTTGTTTGACCCAAAAAATTGAGCTGATATAAGACACCATGCTAATCAACATGAGCACCACACCCCAAGGATTGACTTTGCTGTCGGCAGAATCGGCAAAAACAAAACTTAGCCCTGAAATGGCAATTGCCATACCAATCCACTGTAACGCTATCAGTTTTTGTGTACGCAGAATCACATGACCGATCAAGCCTGCAATCAATGGCGAGAAACCAAAAATCAGCGCCATTAAACCTGACGTTAAATAATTTGCCGCCAAATAGATAAACAGTTGCGCGCCAATTAAGTTCAGACTCCCTGCCAAATAGCTTTTCATAGAAGTGCTATCAAAAGGCAGTGGGCCACGCATCAATTTGAGTAAACACAGCGCAATCACAGAAGCACCAAAGTAGCGGATTATCAGCACCCACATCGGATGGACTTCTTGCACACTCCAAACAATCGCCAATGGCGTAGTGGCCCAGATCAGCACCAAGAGCGCATAAATACTAGCGGTCACAACAAGCGGAGATGTATTGGCGTTCATACTTGACTCAACATGAAATCTAACTTTTTTAAGCACATAAAAAACAGACCTGAGTTGCCTCAGGTCTGTTTCATTTACTCAAGATCACTTCACCAGTTTGCGAAGGTCTTGGCTCACATCTAAATACTTGTCTGCTTCAAATACGGCCTGTTTACTAATCAGCTTTTTCAGATGACGCATGTCTTTGGCAGCGTTCACGGTAATTCCACCTACAATCACGCCATCAGTCACACCAAACAGTACGAATGTGGAGTCACTGCGTTTAGTCGCATCCATCTCACCACGTACATGCCATTCTGCTGCCGACATATCACCAACGAATTGGTAGTTGATGTCGAGCTGATCAGTCCAGAACCAAGCAGGATTTGCAACAGGATGCGCCACGCCCATGACATGACGTGCAAAAATGCCTGCTTGCAAGTTGGCATTTTCCCAAGTTTCTACACGCCGATGGTTACCACATTCACGAAGTTGTGAAGCAACATCGCCCGCAGCATAAATGTCTGGGTTTGAGGTTTGACAGTTTTCATTCACATGCACTGCAAAATCTGCATCCAAACCTGCTTCAACTGCTAGTTGTGCATTTGGAATAATACCAATACCGTAAATCACAGCATCAGCACGAAGTTCTTCGCCGCCCTCAAGGGTGACAACAATTTCTTCACCATCCAACTTACAATCTGCAATTTGCGTGGACAGACGTACATCGACACCAGCCAGTTGCTGCTGCTCAAGCAAGAATTCACTTAAAATACGTGGTGATGAACGACCCATCACCATTGGCCCCATTTCAATGACCGTTACTTGGCAGTCTTTGAAACGTGCTGAAGATGCCAACTCCAAACCAATCACACCGCCACCAATTAAAATGATACGGCGACCCGCTTGCAGCACAGGAACCAAAGCTTGTGAGTCTTCAAGGTTACGCAGCGTGTAAACGTGTTTACCCAAAGCATCAAAATTTGGCAAACGACGTGCTGCACCACCTGTAGCAAGCAAAAGTTTGTCGTAAGCAACAACCTCACCGTTTAAGAGTTCGACGGTTTTCGCTTCAGCATTGATTTTGCTCACACCATTGCCACGGATGGTTTCCACGCCCAATTCTGCCAATTTTTCTTCAGACAGAATTTCGATTTTGGTTTCTTCTGGACGTAAAATTACATCTTTAGACAGTGGTGGGCGCTCATAAGGCAAATGTGTTTCATCACCAATGAGGATGATTTTGCCTGCATATTGGTTGCCACGCAGCTCAAGAATAGCACTCGCCCCTGCCTGACCTGCTCCCACAATTACAATTGTTTCAACGCTCATGGACTTAACCTTTTAACTCGGCAGATACGATGCCAAAGCCCGCAATCCACTCACTAATATCTTCATAGCAATGTGTGGTCATTTCATACGCACCCAGCTCATCCAATGCCGCAAAAGCAGCCATCCATGAACGAACTTCCTGACCACCACGGCCGCCATCACGACGAATTTCAGCTTCAGTCATGGCTTCCATTGCCGCAAAATCTGCATGCTTGAATTTCTCAAGTAAGGCAATATCCCACTCTGGGCTAAGTGGCACTGCGACCGATGTATCACCCGCTGCAAGTTTTTGCCCAACAGCAATAATCTTGGCCTGACGTGCATGACGTGCTTCAGCACTTGGGTTACGCCCTGCAATTAAAAACTCTTCAACTTCCGGTGGCACTGAACCCATTTGTGGTGTTGGTGGATCGTGCGACAAACCACCTGTACCTAAAACAAGAACACGTTCATTTTCAAGATTTAAAGACTTGATAAACTGCCCCACTGCACGACCTAAAGCAATGGTACGCTTCGTGGTTGGCATTGGTGCTGCAGCACCATTAATAAATACAGGAATAGTTGGGTAACGGTCTAACTGACCATCGCACAAGAAGTGTAAAGGCTGAGTCACTCCATGATCGGCCTGCATACGATACGAGTACGCCACATCTACGCCTTCATCCAATACACGACGCACCATAGCCAACGCTTTGTCTTCAGGTACATCAATACGGTCATTGTCTTTGCCGTAGTCCCAGTCACCCGCAGCCGTTGCGCGAATACCCACACAGAAACTTGGCATCAAATCGTAAAAGAAACCATTAAAATGGTCTGGACCAAACGTGATAATTAAGGTTGGATCGTAAGCTTTGACTTCTGCAGCAAGCTGCTCAAAGGCAGCACGAACTTTTTGTTCTTTGGATTGATCTTGCGGTGTTGCAAATTCCATTAAAGGACTGTGCGATGCACAAATGAGTTTAACGGCCATGAGAGACTCCTAAATAAGGAAGGCAGCCCAGAGAAAGGCTGCCGATTCGTCTATTGAATTTAGACTCAATTTTATTCGTCAAAGAAACCTGCGCGTGGTTGACGTAAACCACGAATACCCAGACCACATTCTGCATTGATCAGAACACCAGTCAGTGGACGGTTATTTTGACGAGATGCTAAGAGCACATAAGAACCTGTCATATCTTCTGGCTCAGGCAAGAAGTTAAGCGGCATACCGCGTGCAATTTTTTCAGGGTCACGCGCATCAAGTAAGCCAAGGTTTTCCTGCCCCAAAGAGGCTGCTCCCTTAATATTGACATTCATTGCTGATGGCGCAACGGCATTGACACGTACTTTGGGTGCCAACTCATAAGCCAACTCTTTCATGATGCCAACACCTGCATGTTTAGATGCAGTGTAAACAGGGCCACCGCCTGAAGAATACAGCGCAGAATTGGATAAGGTTAAGATGATGGAACCTTCAGATTTCACCAATTCATCTAGTGCCGCTTTTGCACCCAAGATCAATGCCTTGGTGTTAATGCCCATGATTTCATCAAAGGCTTTTTCAAGCTGTTCACCCGAAGTATTGACGATATCTGCATAATGGTCCCAGATCCCTGCATTGCCAATAAAGCAATCCAGTTTTCCAAAACGCTCCACAGTGGCCTGTACAGCACGGACATTGTCTGCATAGTTGGCAACATCACCAGCGACAGCCACAATTTGATCACCAAAACGTTCTTTTAAGGCATCCACTTTAGATTGCGAGCGCTGCAATACGCCCACATGCGCACCTTCTTCAAGGAAGCGTTCTACCAAAGCCCAACCCAAACCAGAACCGCCACCTGTAATCAGTGCCACTTCGCCTTTTAGCCAACCCATGCTTACTCTCCTGCCATTTCTACGTATAACGCACCATCTTCAACCACCACAGGGAAGGTTTGAATTGGGTCAGTTGCTGGCAAGCATAAAGCTTGACCAGTTTTTAAACAGAAACGTGCAGAATGTAGTGGACATTCAACCGTGCCATCATCTTCAAGATAACCTTCAGACATAGACGCATTACCGTGTGAACAACGGTCATTCATGGCAAAGAACTCACCACCGTTATTGAATACTGCCAGTGCTTCGATACCGTTTACACCGCAGTCCACTTTTAACGCTTCGCCTTCGTCTAATTCGTCAACTTGGCAAACAAAAATCTTATTCATTAGAAGAATACACTCAGGTTGTGTGAGTTATACGTTACTTGGTCAAGCACAATCTTACGGTTGAAAATTTGGAAGCCTAAGCCACCTTCAACACGACGGATTTTGTCATTACGCTTACCACAGTAAATCGTCACGTCTTTCTCTTTTTGAGTACGGTACAGTAAGTAAGTTACGTGTACATCGTATTCACCTTCAACATCTGTTGCTTCAACAATCACGTTGCTAACCATGTGCGTTGTACGTGATGGAGGCTCTTCTGCCCACGCCATACCCGTTTCTAAACGTGCTACACGGCGCTCAAGCAAGTGTTTGTTGTCGTTGAACACCCAAGTGGTTGGTGGCTCAACTGAACGACGACGGTCACGGGTTTGCGCATTTGGTGTAGTACGCAAGGTATAAGAAATATCTTCTGCCATGAGTTCTAACCACTCACGGAATTTCCAGTCGTCCAGCAACTTTGCTTCGCGATACAAGAATTGGCTAACTTCGTGTTGAAGTTCTAAACTGATTTGACTCATTTCACTAGCTCCTTCTCGTATTCGTCAGCTGCTTTTTCAACATCTTCCCATTTTTCATGGATCAGCAAATCTGCCCAACGGCGGTACATACCACGTGCTGCTGTTTCAGAGAAAATGTAGTTGGTAATACCCGGAATACCATCTTCACGGATTTTTTCGTTACCTTTACCCATCTCAACAATCAGTTTGTTTTGACGCGCTTTGTAACCACGTAATACTTTTTGAATTTCAATCCAGTTTTCAGAGTCGTCTTGCTCTAAGAAACCTGCTGGACCGAATGCACGTGTTGCAGAACGCTCAAAAGCGTCTTTCACTTCTTGAGAGGCTTCAGCATCGGCAATACAGAATGCCCATACTTCAGTTTTGTTCGGGCCACGTGGGTGCCATACGCGAAGTGTTGCTGTACCGTTCAACCAAGACAAGGTTGGGAACATCGTGTTGTGACCAGCCAAACGTAAGGCACGAACTTCACCTAAACGCTCTTTAACTTCGTCATACGTTTCACGGAAATAGTTAGCAACTTCGCCATCTACCCATACGTTTGCATCTGGTTTTTCTGTAAAGAAGAAACCTGAACCGTGACCACGTGAACCGTATTGAAGTGCGTCTTTCGCAGTTTCCCAAACAGGACGAGCGGTTTGTGCAGCACCCAGTTGTTTACTGCTGTCATCATCTGGTTTTGCACCCAAAACCTGAATAGCAGATGCGTGAGAGAACAATGCGTGGTATTGGTCAGAGGCAAACTGTTCTGCAGCAAATTTCCAGTTACAGTCAATTTCCCACTTGTGTACACCACCAATAATTTCTGTACCACCCGGACGACGATCCACCACACCATCTAAGTACCAAGCGATGTCGCCCATGTATTCTTCTAGGTCAGGAGTCGTTTCATCCCAACAACCGAATACCAAGCCTTTGTAAGACTTCACACGGTTCACTTCCACCAAGCCCCATTGCTCTTTACAAGCACCTTGAGGATAAGCACGTTCTTCTAATGGAATATCTTTGAGTGAACCATCAATACCGTAAGACCAGCCGTGGTATGGGCAAGTAAATGCACGCGTATTACCACAGTCTGCGAAGCTCACACGCATTGAGCGGTGACGGCACTGGTTTAAAAATGCTTTGATTGAACCGTCTTTTTGACGTGCCACAATAATTGGATCTTCACCCATGTAGGTGTTGAAAAAGTCGCCAGCTTTAGGAATTTGGCTTTCATGACACAGGAACAACCACGTACGGCCGAACACGCGTTCAAGTTCTAATTCGTAGATATCTGGATCTGTATAAATAGATGGAGTGATACGTCCATTTTGTGCATCGACCAAAGCGTCGATTTCGCGCACATCAATTTTTCCACTCATGAAAAGCTCTCCTGTGACCAACAACGGCACAAAGTAAATAGACTCAACTTTGGATGGATAATGATTTTTTAGGGACGTTTAGTGAAATATTTTTTTTGTTTCAATTAATAGATTTTATGGATTAATAAAACTTTATATTATGCGATTAAAACATTACACAATGATAAAACCCTATTTATTTCCTAAATGACACAATAATTTTCATCTGATGGTTGTTTATAGATTATACTTTTATTAATCTATAGTAAGACATATTTTGAATTAATCTTTGGAATGGCTGTATGGAATTACGTCACCTTCGCTACTTCATTACCGTGGCTGAAGAACTCAACTTCAGTAAAGCGGCGCTTAAGCTTTATACGGCTCAACCTTCGCTGAGTCAGCAAATTAAAGACTTAGAAGAAGATGTTGGCGTTAAACTGTTAAACCGTACCAAACGCAAGGTTGAACTGACCGAAGAAGGCGCTGTATTTTTGGAACAGGCTCGCCTGACCCTTGCCCAAGCCGACAAAGCCGTTGCCATGGCACGTCAGGTTTCACAAGCCAAACAGCAAATGCTGCGTATTGGCTTTGTACCGGTGGCGGAAATGAAAATTTTCCCCTTTGTTTTGCCAAACTTACGGGTACAAAACCCAGATTTAAAAATTGAATTGCTCAGCTTGAACAATACCGAGCAAATGAAGATGATCAAAAAAGGTGAGCTCGACATCACCTTTACCCGACACAATATCAATAGTGATGAAATTGAAAGTCAGTTTGTGCTACGTGAGCCGCTGATTTTTATTTTGCCTAAAGATCATCCATTAGCAAAATATGAGCGTATTCCTGTTAAAGCTTTAAATGGCGTAGATTTTATTATTCCTGCGGCAGAAGCATCTTATACCTTACACCATTTGATTGTCGATTTTTCCAAACAACATAATATTGAACTGAATGTTGTGCAAAAAGCAGACAACATTTTATTTAATATCAACTCTGTAGGTATGGGTTTGGGTTGCACCATTTTGCCGGGCTATGTTGCACCACTAACCATGGAAAATACTGTGATTCGCCCCTTAGATGTGGAATTACCATATTTGGACTTATATGTGAGTTATGGCAAAAACAGTAACTCACCTGCTGTACAGAAATTTTTAGAGCTGCTCACTCGCGTGTTCTATTTGGACATAAACCGCGAATAAAACTCAAACCTGAAATACCCAATCATAAAAGTGCTTTTTCTCCACCAAGGGAAAAAGCACTTTTTTTATTGCCTCTGCATCAATACTCAGCTTTAGACTTAAGTCTAAACTTATTTTTGAAAGATGATGCAAAATGAATGCTTATTAACTTTAAATATCACAGCGCATTTTTATATAAAATTACTGCCATCTAGCGCCTTAAATTACAACTTAAGTCTAACAAGTAAACCTACCTAAAATACCCAGAATTACTTAGACTCATGCCATAAAACAGCGCACAATCAGGTGAGAACAAAAGCCTTAAAAGGAATAAGAATGCTAAGAAATCCATTTACACGCATGCGATCTGGTATTCAGTCACGTCCTTATTTCTTTATTAGTTTTGTAATTACTATTGTGCTGTATGCCATATTTCAAACTTTCAGTACATGGGCATGGTCAAGTTGCTTATTACTAAGCTGGAATATTGCCATTTCCTGCTATTTACTGCTGACCATGCTTAATCTGTGGCACAGTGATCATGCACATATTTTGCAACGCGCCCAACAGCAAGATGCCAGCAAATGGCTGATTCTATTTTTGGTATTTTTAACCTTGGTGATGTGCTTTATTGCGATCATTATTGAGGTGAATTTATTTGCACAAAGTGAATTTGTGCGCATGGGACATTTTATTTTATCTATTACCACCATTTTATGTGCTTGGTTTTTTATGCACACCATTTTCGCCATCCACTATGCCCATGACTACTATTTGGCATTGCAACAGCAGCAAGAAGGTGGGCTGGATTTTCCTAAAACGCCCTACCCGACTTATCCAGATTTTTTGTATTTTAGTTTTGTGATTGGTACTTCAGCACAAACTGCAGATGTTTCAATTAGCTCACAACCTATGCGCGTACTAAACACACTGCACATTATTTTGGCTTATAGTTTCAATACCACCATTTTAGCCATTTGCATTAATTTGGTGGCCAGTTTTATCCAACACTAAATGCCCCTGCTCATAAAAAAGGATGGCACGAAGCCATCCTTTTTCACATCATGCTGCTTATTTTACGCCACGTGCAGTTAAATAGTTTTTAATCACAGTGTTAAATTCTTCCGCTTTTTCAACTTGTGACCAGTGGCCACATTGGCTGAAAATGTGCGCATCGGCATGTGGCACAACATTTAAAATGTCCCATGTGCGAGATACTGGAATCACTACATCCTGCGTACCGTGAATCAGTAAAACAGGTACCGTAATGTCTTTCATTTTGTCAAAATCGAGTGGGAACTCAAAACGGTCACGGTCACGTGCGCCAACCACATCCATTAAACGGTCTGATGCATAGTCATTTTTTGCAGAAGCAAAACGAACCTTAACCAACTCATCTGTAATCAGGTCTTTGTTCACTACAAACATCGACAATGTTTTTTTAATGCCTTCTTCAGTCAAGACAGGATTCGCATGTGCTTTAAGCGCTGCCGTCTGTTTTGCACCGCCTGTACCCATAGACACAATACCAAGTACACGCTCTGGGTAGTCCAATGCCAATTGGAATGCCAACCAACCACCGAGCGAGTTACCCACCAACCATGTTTTTTCAATGCCCAATGCATCTAAAGTACGCACTGCATGATCAACCCAAGCACGAATACCATAAGCAGTGTTTGGAGCCACCACAGTCTGACCATAGCCAATGGTATCAATTGCGATACAACGTGCTTGCTCACCAATTTGTGGCAAGTTTAACCACCAGTTTGCCGCAGCAGATACACCTGTGCCTGAACCGTGTAAAAATAGAATAGGTGTACCTTCACCCACTTCGTGATAGTGCGTTAATTCGCCTTCGGCAGTTTCAATCCATTTATCTTCTAAGCCAAAGAATGGATCTGTTGTATAGTCAGGGATTTGAACAGTGCTCATATATACTCCTCGTACAGTCTTTAGCTTGCGTTTAGCTCTAAAAAAATAGAATTTGACGTCAAGTGGACTCATTCAACATTACGTATTTACTGGCTTATATTACCTGTTCATGCCTTATGAACTGATACAAATTTACGATCACAACCCATAAAAAAACGATTAAACAACTCTTTGAAATTTATAAATTTAATAAAATTAAAATCTTAATTTTTATAAGGTATTTAGTACATAAATATTAAAAAAAGAGCGACTATATAAAGTCGCTCTTTTTTACAAGGTTTAGAATTTATAGGTATAGGTGGTGGCTACACGATGTTCTTCTAAGTCATTACCAAAATTATAGTTGGTATCAATAAACATGTAATTGAAGCCTAAGCCTTTCAACTTACCTTCAGGCACAACGTAATTTACGATCACATTGTTTTCGTTTTCTTTACCTTCAGGAGCATCACCACGATCAATATTATCACCACGGAAATGACGAATGGTTGTAGTCAAACCTGGTATACCTACTTCTGCAAAGTTATAGGTATAACCTAAACTCCACGAACGCTCATCTTTACGAATAAAGCTTGCTACCGACCAGTTATCTAAATACGGCTGTGGTACCCAACCACCCAATGTTGGGAACATTGGTGCACCTGTACCATGTTCACCAAACATTTGCTGATAACCTAACTGAACCGTATGCATGCCATGGTTAATTTTTGCACCAGCAGATACTGCTTGGCTGTCGATGTTGCCATACAACTTATCACCTGACTCGCTATTATCAAAATAACGAACATGGGTGTCCAACTTAGTTTTTTCACCAACAGTCGTTTTGTAGTTTGCAGCGACATAATGTTGTTGATAAATATTGGTGACATCTGCATACCAGTAGCTACCACCGACTTTTGGAGTAAATTGGTAATCAACACCTGCGATATACATACCATCATCAGTTGTATTAGTAAAATCGTTATTAGGGAACAAACTTAAATCTTGGTATTGATTGTCATAGCGAGCATTAATGCCCTCAATATATGCCAAAGTTAGTTTAGTATTCTGAATATCCTTAGACTCTAACCATGCACCACTATAAGTTGTGAGTAATTGACGCGATGGATCAAAGAATACCACTGGGGACATTGGTAATAGATCACCAACTTTCAACTCAGTTTCAGAAACCTTAACTTTTAAGGTTGCGCCCAACTTGGCGTTATCACGTTCGGTCTTCTGATTGCTATATGGCATGTGAATGTCATTCACTTCACCACGTGATTTTAAACCAATCGCATATTGTGCCAATAGATCAGCACCGACTTGAATACCTGCACCAATATCATGATAACCAGATTTCGCATCTAAAGTGACAGCTTGCGTCCAATTTCCATAACCAGGAGTTACCGAACGGCCTGCCTCATGCGCATATTCTCGATCTAAATAAAAATTCTTAAATTTAAGCTGAACATTGCTGTCGTCAATAAAATCTGCCTGAGTGGCAGTTGTCCCTAAAGTTGCTGTCGCAGCAAAAAGTGCTATCCATAAGTTGTGACGATGCATGAGTTTTTCCTATTCATCCAATAAGCGAATTAGCGCATCATGCAAAACTCTGTAATTGAAAAAAATCCGACCACAGTATTAGGGTTTTCAGCAGATTTTAGCCTTTCTTTACATTATGATTTTTTTTAAACATTTTTAATTCTTTTTAACGATAAAACATTTGGCAATGAATCCTCATCAAATGACTTTCTCTCTGAATTCGAAGCACAATTTGACCTAAAAGAGTCATTATTTTTTGCAATATGCTAGTGAGTAATCTTTTTTAGATGTAAGTCAATGTGTTAGCGTTATTTTCTATAAAAAACACTTATAAGAAAATCATTTTAATCCACCACTAAATTCTGCATAAATTTGCCTATTTTTCGCCATAAAAAAAGCACTCCAAATACATTTGGAGTGCTTCATTCAAGCTGGCTTTAAAACTAAAACTTAGGCTTGCATTTCACGTGCTTTAGACATAGTCAAAGCCAAGTCTTCAATCATATCTTCCTGACCGCCAACCGTACCACGGCGACCAAGCTCCATTAGGATTTCACGCGCAGAAACGCCATATTTCGCTTCAGCACGTTTCGCGAACAATAGGAATGATGAATACACACCTGCATAACCTAAAGTTGCCGCATCACGGTCGGCACGAATTGGGTTGTGCATCATTGGAATCACTAAATCTTCTGCCACATCTTGCACTTTGAACAAGTCCACGCCTGTATCCATACCCATACGGTTAGCGACAGCAATGAACAACTCAAGTGGTGTATTCCCCGCACCCGCACCAAGACCAGCAGATGCCAAGTCTACACGTACTGCGCCTGCTTCAACTGCGGCAACAGTATTTGACACACCCATACCCAAGTTATGGTGACCGTGGAAGCCTAACTCGATGCTTGGGTCCAAATGTTGACGTAAATGTCCTACACGATCAATCACATCTTGAGGAAGCATATAACCCGCAGAATCCGTCACATAGATACAGTTTGCACCGTAAGACACCATCTTTTTCGCTTCTTCTAGCAATTTTTCAGGTGAAGCCATGTGCGCTAACATCAAGAAGCCCACTGTATCCATTTCTAATTTACGTGCAGCGGTAATGTGCTGTTCCGAACAATCCGCTTCAGTACAGTGTGTTGCAACACGAATAGTCGATACACCAATTTCATGTGCCATTTTCAAATGATCAACTGTACCAATACCCGGTAAAAGCAATGCAGAAACTTTGGCATTCTTCATACGTGGTACAACAGCAGACAGGTATTCTTCGTCAGTTGCTGCCGCAAAACCGTAGTTAACCGATGAACCACCTAAACCATCACCATGAGTGACTTCAATCAAAGGTACACCTGCATCATCTAATGCGGTTGAAATTGCAATCATTTGCTCTACTGTCGTTTGATGGCGCTGCGGGTGCATACCATCACGTAAAGTCATATCGTGAACAATAATCTTAGACATTTTGGTATTCCTTTAAGCTTCAGCAGTGTTAAAAACGTGTTCTGCAAACATTTCTGCAGTACGAGCAGCGGCTGCAGTCATAATGTCTAGGTTGCCTGCGTATTTCGGCAAAAAGTCACCTAAACCTTCAACTTCTAGGAAGATTGAAACACGGTTACCATCAAAAATTGGGCCATTCACCAATTTATAGCCTGGTACATATTTCTGCACTTCTTTGATCATGGCATGCACAGATTCAGTAATCGCGGCTTGATTTGGCTCACCTTCAACCAGACAGTGAACGGTGTCACGCATCATCAGTGGTGGCTCTGCCGGGTTAATGATGATGATGGCTTTACCCTGTTTCGCGCCGCCTACTTTTTCAATGGCGCCTGCTGTAGTACGGGTAAATTCATCAATATTTTTACGTGTACCCGGACCCACTGATTTGGTGGATACCGTTGCAATGATTTCGCCATATTCCACAGGTTGTACACGTGAAACTGCAGCAACCATAGGAATTGTTGCCTGACCGCCACACGTTACCATGTTCACGTTTGGCACTTCGCCAGCAGCCAATAACGCTTCTAAGTTTACTGGTGGTACACAGAATGGACCAATTGCCGCAGGGGTTAAGTCAATCATCAGCACACCAAGTTCATTTAACTTGCGGCTGTTTTCAGCGTGAACGTATGCAGACGTTGCATCAAAAGCAATTTTAATGTCATCTTCAAGAATATGTGGCAATAAACCATCCACACCTTCTGCTGTGGTTTTTAAACCCATTTTTGCAGCACGTGCCAAACCTTCAGAAGTTGGGTCAATCCCCACCATCCATACTGGTTCCAACCATTCACTGCGTTGCAATTTATAAAGCAAATCCGTACCAATATTACCCGGACCGATCATTGCACATTTAATCTTTTTCATGCATGTACTCTCTTAGAATCTCGATTTATTCCGCAGCAAACGCAGCTGTTACTGAACCAAAGCCTTCAATTTCAACTTTGAATTCTTCACCCGGATGAGCAACAACCATAGGGCCTAAAGCACCGGTTAAGATGATGTCGCCTTTTAACAATGGACGACCACGGCGTACCATTTCATCGGCCAACCACACTGCAGCATTGAGCGGGTTTGCCAAACATGCTTTACCCACGCCTTGAGAAACAACTTCTTCACCACGTGTCATAACCATTTTGCAGTTCACTAAGTCTAGATTTTCTAGCTTGACGGGTTGTGAACCTAAAACAAATGCAGCAGAAGATGCGTTATCTGCCACGGTATCAATCAAACTAATTTTCCAGTTTTCAATACGGCTATCGACCACTTCAATGGCTGGTAAGGCATATTCAGTCGCACTGATAATGTCTGCATAGGTGTGTTTTTCTTTGGTCAGGTCTTGGTTAATCACCAACGCTATTTCTGCTTCTACTTTAGGCTGAATCAGCAAACCTGCAGGAATTGCTTCACCATCGCCATAAGCCATATCGGCAAACAACATGCCAAAGTCAGGCTGATCTACACCCAGTTGTGCTTGAACCACTTTAGAGGTCAAACCAATTTTACGCCCCACCAAACGACGGCCTTCTTTCAAGGCACGTTCGGTATTCACTTCTTGAACGGCATAGGCAATATCTACGTCAGCACTTTCACCACCAAGCTCTGGGCGGATTGGCGCGATCGCAGTTTGAGAGAGTTCGGCAGTACGTAATGCTTGCGCAACTGATTCAACAACAGCAGAATTCGACATCAATGTTTCCTTAAACTGCAAAAATTGGGCTTATACCCTGAGGTGTTGGAAAGGTGATAAAAGAAGAAAAGGCACCATGACCCTGATCTTGACCGTCAGCGTGATAAGCTGTCCATCTCAGAGGTATGTATAAACTGATTTAGCATCTGAAAAATGGCGTTTTTATGCCAATACTTATTTTCTTTTTTTCAATAGCTATTAGCTATTAGTCTGTTTTTATAAAAACCCATCAAAACAGCCGCCTGTAGGCTTTACTATTATTTCCCGAGTAGATGGCTCGACTATTGGTAGCAATCTTAAAATGTCTTAATCCTGACTTTAGACTAAAAGCTAAGCATTTCCTGTCGGCACAATATATTCAATAAAAAAGGGCAACTTGCTTGCTGCGAAATTGCCCTTTTTGTTGTGCTGTAAATTTAGCCTGCCCGACGCAAACGGTACTGTTGCAATAAAAATGCATGTAAACTCGGTACATCATGTGCAATAGTCAAAGGCTGATAACGCTGCAACACCTCTACACTATGCACACCGTAGCTCACCCCCACACGTGGCATGGCAATATTCTGCGCCATTTCTAAATCATAAGAGGTATCGCCCACCATAACAGCCTGCTCAACCTGCACTTGGGTGCTGCTTAAAATTTCCTGCAACATTAAAGGGTCTGGTTTAGATTTAGTTTCACTGGCAGCGCGTGTTGCCACAAATAAATCCTGGCTTTTGGTTTGAGCCAATACACGGTCTAAACCTTTACGGCTTTTACCTGTTGCCACGGCCAGTTTCAAACCTAAACCAGACAATTCATCTAGCATTTCTGCTACACCATCAAACCAAACATCGGTTTTTGAGTGTTCCACATAGTGTTCTGAATAGCACTGCAAAATATCCTGATGCAGTTCAGGCACCTGCGGAAACAGGCGCTGCGCCACTTCTGGCAAGCCCAAACCAATAATACTTTTAGCAGCAGCATCGGTCAGTGGTTGCTGAAATTGTTGTGCTGCGAACTGCAAACTCGCCACAATTTGACCGACGGAATTAAATAGCGTGCCATCCCAATCAAAAATGATGAGTTCTACAGGTTTGTTCATATTAGGTTCCTAGATTTGATTCTGCTTTAAAATTCCCTCGCTTTACCTTAACTGAAAAGGATAAATGATCAAGAATCAGCACATATATCACAACAAATATTCGATAGCGAAACGGCGACATGAATGTCGCCGTTTCGCTGTGGCACAGGGATGTTCCATCAGCGAAACAAAAGATTTTTGTTACTTTTCATCTTTGAAAAGTAAGGCATAGCCTATACAACAAGAATTTAAATTAAAAACTATAAAATGTGGCTGTGAATTACCCCTGAAAGCCCAATCTCCGTCTTGAGAAACAATGTTCCTCATCTTTAAAAAGAAGGGAACTGCTATCACACAATAGAGAATGACAAAAATTAAAACTCAGGTGGTGCTGTCGGCTTATCCGCCTTTTGCGCTCTAAGCTGCGCCACCAGACTCTGCATATCTTCAGGTAAAGGAGCTTCAATCACAGGATAGCCCGGAATTTCCAAACGCATAGCATGTAAGCACAAACGACGTGGTGCAGGACCACGGTATTCAGTTTGATGTCCGTATTTATCATCACCCACCAAAGGATGCCCAATACTTAAACCATGCACACGAATTTGATGGGTACGCCCAGACAGTGGCGATGCATACACCAAACTGGCATGCATAAAACGCTCTGCGACCTTCCACAGGGTTTTGGATTCTTTACCCTCTTTAGATACACGTACTCGACGTTCACCATTGGCCAATTCATAACGATGCAATGGTGCATCAATCAATTGCTGATCTAAACTCACCTGCCCTTTGACAATGGCCGCATAAGTTTTTTGAATTTTATGTTCGCGCAATAAGTCCTGCAGCGTTTTTAAGGTGCTACGCTTTTTAGATACCATCACCAAACCTGAAGTATCACGGTCAATACGGTGAATCAGCTCCAAATATTTTTTACCTGTGGCAGCACGTAAACCCTCAATCAAACCATAAGCGACACCACTACCGCCATGCACTGCAATGCCCGAAGGCTTATTCACCACCATCAAGCCTTCATCTTCATAAATCACACGGCTTAATAAGCTTTGTGCGACCTTATCTGAAATAGGTGCAGCACTGTCGTCTTTTTGTTCATAGCGAATAGGCGCTACACGAATTTGATCGCCAATATTGAGTTTGGTTTCTGCTTTAATACGCTTTTTATTGACCCGTACCTGCCCTTCGCGAATCAAACGATAGATGCGACTTTTAGGCACCCCTTTTAAACGACTAAACAAAAAATTATCGATGCGTTGACCCGCTTGATGCTCATCCACTTCAAACCAAGTGACACTTTGCCATTGTTGGGTAGAATTCATACAGTTAAGTGACCTAATAAAATACTAAAATTGATTAAAAACTGATCATTTAGGCTATGCTTTACACAAGAAACATAAGCTTAGCCCATAGGCAGATGATGCAAGGTTTGATATAGTCAGCGCACGGAAACCATCGTTAGTGGGTTAAGGTTGAATCTATTCAGAATTTTCTGAAACAACACTCAACTGAATACCTCACCATATACGAGCAGGTCCCAAAAGAATTATGCCGACGCCGAAGGCTTATTATATCGGCAAAAAAGCAAACTGTTGCGTTTAATTGTACCTCAGGTACATAAATCAGTTTGTCTGAAAAAATATGTCGCCAACTTTGTTGGTTTTTAAACGTAAACTGATACACATCAGATTAGTCGCACCCTGAAGTCGCATTCAGGCTAAAGCGTTTGATGTATTGGATCTGCACAATTTGTAAAGATACGACGATAATTCCGTATCAAGACACTCTATCTATGTAAAGAAGAGCTGATCTTCGAGCAATGTGACAGTGAAAGTTACACACATCCAATACACCGCTCGTCCGCCAGTGAAGCGATCAGGTGACTTTATCCGTTTAAAGGTTAAAGCCGTATTGCCATCATCAATACGTGAATCATACACCGCAGCCAACCTAAATAAGGCCGGTAAAAAAAGCTCAGACCACAATAGGTTTTTTGAGATCTGAGCAGTTGATCCGTGATGCTTGATGTTCGCTACGTGTCTAGCGATTTTTTGCTGTGTATCACTATTAGGTGTTACACCCATGAAACGTATGTTGATTAATGCAACACATGCCGAAGAAATTCGCGTTGCACTTGTCACTGGTCAGCGTCTTTACGATTTTGATTTAGAAAATCGTACCCGTGAACAAAAAAAATCGAATATCTACAAAGGTCATGTGACCCGTGTAGAACCTTCTTTAGAAGCCGTATTTGTTGAATACGGTGCAGGTCGCCAAGGCTTCCTGTCTATGCGTGAAATCGCAAACTCTTACTACAAAGCCGATCCTCGCCAAACTTCAAATATCCGCGAACTGATTACTGAAGGTACTGAGCTTTTGGTTCAGGTAGAAAAAGAAGAACGTGGCAACAAAGGTGCTGCGCTATCCACCTTCATTTCTTTGGCAGGTCGTTATTTAGTACTTATGCCAAACAACCCGAAAGGTGGCGGTATCAGTCGTCAAATTTCGGGTTCAGTCCGTGAAGAACTGAAAGAGATGTTAGCTTCACTGAACATTCCTCGTGGCATGAGCGTGATTGTGCGTACTGCGGGTATTGGTCGTTCTCAAGAAGAATTGCAGCTTGACCTTCAACACTTAATGGACCTTTGGGCACAAATTCAAAGCACTGCAAGTTCAGGCCCATCACCAATGCTAGTACACCAAGAAGCAGGTGTCGTCACACGTGCCATTCGTGACTATTTGCGTGATGATGTTGCAGAAATTTTAATTGACTCAGAACAAGCCTATAACGAAGCTTATAACTTTGTGAAAGCGGTTATGCCACGTCAGTTAGACAAGCTAAAAACTTACACTTTAAATGAACCACTGTTTGCACATTTTGGTATTGAAAGCCAAATTCAAACTGCGTATGAGCGTGAAGTAAAACTGCCTTCAGGCGGTTCAATTGTCATTGACCAAACTGAAGCATTGGTTTCAATTGACATCAACTCAGCAAAATCGACCCGTGGTCAAGACGTTGAAGATACAGCGTTAAATACCAACCTTGAAGCTGCTGAAGAAATTGCACGCCAATTGCGTTTACGTGATATTGGTGGTTTGGTTGTTATCGATTTCATCGACATGACCAAAGACCGTAACCAACGCATGGTTGAAGCCAAACTCCGTGAAGCCACTCAAAGTGACCGCGCACGTATCCAGTTTGGTCAATTATCACGTTTTGGTTTAATGGAAATGAGCCGTCAGCGTTTACGTCCATCGCTTGAAGAAGCGACTGGTTACGTTTGCCCACGCTGTCACGGTACAGGTATGGTGCGTGACTTACGCTCTCTATCTCTTTCGATTATGCGTAAAGTGGAAGAAATTGCACTACGTGAACGTCATGGCGAAGTTCAGGTTGAAGTGCCTGTAGAAATTGCAGCCTTCTTACTGAATGAAAAACGTCATAGCTTGGTTTACCTTGAGCAAACCTCAAATGTACGTGTGACAGTTTTACCGCACCCACACTTAGAAACGCCGCATTACGAAATTTCGTATAACCCTGAAGGTTTTGCACCAACCAGCTATGAGCGTACTGAAGCAACCCGTTCAAGTGAAAAAGAATTGGGTTATGAGTCTTCTGAATGGCATTTGGAAGAAGCAGATCAATCGCACAGCCATAGCGCACCTGCAGCTGAAAAAACTACAGCGAAAAAACCACAAGCAGCACAGCAAAATAAAGCAGCTGCACAACAGTCCGCACCTGCGGCAGCAACTACAGCAGCCAGCCCATGTGCATGGTTAGAAAATCTGTTTGTGCAAAAACAAGCATCTACCATTGATCAAGCACGTACTGCCAACAACGCTGCAGCAGCCATTGAACAAATGGTAAATAATGGCGCAGTTAGCCGTGGTCAGTTTGGTCAAATTGCAACTGCAGCCGCAGCACCTGCTGCAAGCAGCCAAAATGTGTACCTTGCACCATCGACTGTGGCACAAAAAACTGAACGTGATGGCGCAGAAAAAGCTGCTGAACGTGAAGAAAAATCGGCGCCACGCCACAACAACAAAAAGCCACGTCACAACAATAATAAGCACAAAGAGCAACGCGAACAGCAAACTCAGCACGACAATCAACAACATCAAGTGCATGAAGAAGTAGTTCAGTTGTCACGTCAGGAGCAACGTCAGGAAGCGCGCGAAAACAAACGCAGCTCTCGTCGTCAGCACAACAATGACCAAGCGCAGCAGCAAGATGCTCAACACAACAATGAGCAACAACAAAATGCCGTGCCACGTCGTGACCGTCGTAACCAACCTCGTCCAGAACGCCCAAATCGCCAACGTGATGCCAGCGTATTGAACGAACAAGCAGCTGTCACAGCTGAAGTTGCCAACAACCAACCAAAAGTAGACTTAATTGATGCACCACGCCATGAGTTAAGCACTACAGCCATGGTGGTTAATGTTGATCAAGCACAAACTGAAATCGTGGCATTGAATGCAGCGCCTGCAACTGAACCTACTGTTGCAGCAGCTCCTGTTGTGGAAGCTGTAGCAGAGCAAGTTGAAGCTCCTGCGGCAACAGCTGTTGTGGAAGCAGCTGCTCCTGTAGCAGAAGCACAGCCACAACCAAGTGCACCAGCAAAACGTGCTAGCAACGACCCGCGTCAGCGTCGTCGTCAGCAACGTGAAGCGCAGGCTCAACAAGCAGCTGCACCGAAGTTGACACCATCTCAAGTACCAACTTTAGGGCAATACAACATTGGTAGCTTAATTCGCCATGTCTATGGTGAAGATTGCTCGGTATTAATTGAACAGTTTGGCTTAATTCCAACGTTCAACCGTGCCTTGCAAAAGTTCACTGACGAGTATGCTGCAAGCCTTGTTAGCACTGCGCCTATGGCAGAGAAAAAACCTGTCACTCGTGACGTAGAAGTTGCCAAAGCTGCTCCTGAAGCAGAACCTGCACCTGTGTTAGACCTAACACCACCAAAACCTGTGTCAGACAAACGTGTGGCCAACGATCCTCGTGAGCGTCGTCGTTTAGCAAAACAGGCCGCAGAACAAGCGTTAGAGCAAGCTAAGCAGGCTCAAGTAGTTGAGAAAACTGAAGCAGAAGCTGAAACCACAGCTGCACCTGTAGCAGCAAATCCAGCAACCGAAGTTGAACAACCTGCTGTTGCTAATGCTGAAGCAGAAGCTGTTTCTACAGAAGTCAGTGCGACTCCAGAAGAAGCACCTGCTGTAACAGCTCAAACTGAGCAAGTAGAACAACAGACTGCCTCTGCCGAAGCAGAAACTGCTGAAGCATCTACGCCAGTCGCTGCGGAACCAGTACAAGCAGAATTGGCTGTAGATGATCCAGCCGAAACAGCTGAGTCTGAGCAAGAAAAAGCAGACAAAGAAAAAGTGGTACGTCCGCGTCGTCCACGTGGTCGTCCACCAAAGAAAGCTACGCCGCCAACTGAGTCGTAATTCGCACTTTTGCAGCGGAATAAAAAAATCCAGTCATTTCGATGACTGGATTTTTTTTGTAACGTAAAACTTAGCGCATCGACCTGAATTTAAATCATGCGACAATTTAGATTTACTCCATGATTTTATAAAATCCAGTATAAAGCTGAAAAATTAGGTTGATTGCACTAGCCTTTAGGGATTAAAAAACAACAAGACTTGATGCTTTGCAACAGATGCAACGGATGACGACAAAAATAGGATTCTTATGAACCAAATGACACAAAGCGATTTAATTGGCTTAACGGATGTTGCGGCAAAAATTCCGCAGTTTATGACAAAAGTTCCCCACCTGATTACAGGTTTAAAGCAAGCCTATTTACGTACTCCTCGCACGCCTGCTGGCTTGGGTTTAGCATTTGAAAAGGCTGTCCATCGCAATCCACAGGGCTGCGCCCTCATGTTTGAAGATCAGCAATACAGCTATTTACAGCTAAATGAATGGGCCAACCAAATTGCGCATTACTATTTAAGCATTGGCGCCCGTAAAGGCGATGTCATCGCCGTTATGCTGGAAAATCGACCTGAGTTAATTGCCAGTATCATTGGCTTGGCTAAAATTGGCGTAACTGTTGCCCTCGTCAATACGGCACAAGTGGCTAAAGTCTTGGCTCATAGCATTAATTTAGTTAAACCCATTGCAGTGATTGTGGGCGAAGAATGCCGCCAAGCGGTTGCCGATATCCGTACTGAATTACAACTGCCAGACAATCGTCTGTATTGGTTTGCAGACCAAAATACACGCTTGGATGCAGGTACTGCTCCTGAAGGATTTAGTAACCTCTCCCTCTGTTTAGCTACACAACCTGCTTTCAACCCTGCGACCACGCAGTCTGTACAGGGCAAAGATGGGCTGTTCTATATTTATACTTCAGGCACAACAGGTCTGCCTAAAGCCGTTATTTTCACCAATAGTCGCTGGACACTGGCCTACGGCACCTATGGGCACGTATTAGGCTTAAACCAAAACGATGTCATGTATTGCACCCTACCGTTGTACCATGCGACAGGCATTGTGGTGTGCTGGTGTGGCGTGATTGCAAGCAGTGCTACTTTTGCCATTAGACGTAAATATTCCACCTCTTGTTTCTGGCAAGATGTGCATAAATTCAATGCTTCAGCCATTGGTTATGTGGGGGAACTATGCCGCTATTTAATGGATGCACCTGCCTCAGACTTAGAGCGTGGACACCGTGTCACAAAAATGATTGGCAATGGCATGCGCCCAAACATCTGGAGCAAATTCAAAACCCGCTTTGGTGTTCAGGAAATTCTAGAACTGTATGCGTCTAGCGAAGGCAACGTCGGTTTTAGCAATGTCTTTAACTTTGACAATACCGTGGGTTTTTCACCTACACCGTATGCCGTCATTCAATTTGATAAAGAAAAAAATGAGCCTGTGCGAGATGCCAAAGGCAAATGCATAAAAGTTAAAAAAGGCGAAGTTGGTTTGCTCATTGGAAAAATTACCCGCCGCTCACCCTTCGATGGCTATACCGACCCTGAGAAAAATAAAGCCGTAATTTTGCAAAATGTCTTTAAATCAGGTGATGCCTACTTCAACACGGGTGATTTAGTCCGTGATATCGGTTTCCGACATGCCCAGTTTGTTGACCGCTTAGGCGATACCTTCCGTTGGAAAGGTGAAAACGTATCCACCACCGAAGTAGAAAACATCCTCAGTGACTACAGCAAAATTGCTGAAGCCGTGGTGTATGGTGTCGAAATCCCACATACCAATGGACGTGCGGGTATGGCGGCTATTACTTTGGCAGATGGCTGTCAGCTCGATGAACAGGACTTAAGCCAAATGCTGCTGCAGTTTAAACAAAACTTACCTGCCTATGCTGTACCTGTATTTCTACGTCTGCAAAAGCAAGTACAAACCACTGGCACATTTAAGTATCAGAAAAACACCCTAAAAACCCAAGGGTTTGATTTAAAACAGTGTGATGAAAAAATTCTGGTGTTATTGCCAAGTCAAACTGCATATTGCGAACTGACCCCCGAAATTTACGACAATATTCAAGCCTATCAATATCGCTTCTAAGCCAATTGGTTGCCTATTTTTTGATTAGATACGACAAATTTGTTGCATTTATAATCAAACATAGGCAACTTTTTTATTTTTTGCTTGCGCTCGCTTCATATCTTGCTACAATACGCTCCATCAAACGAAGTGGTGCTTAAAACCCTCTGGTTTTTCTTGCACTTCACAATCAAGCCTGCTTGGTTGCTGGTTCAGGGTCGTTAGCTCAGTCGGTAGAGCAGCGGACTTTTAATCCGTTGGTCCCGCGTTCGAATCGCGGACGACCCACCAT
>NZ_JAAZQW010000002.1:53256-127187 GCF_012371415.1 Acinetobacter sp. A3 | reverse complement strand
GTCGTTAGCTCAGTCGGTAGAGCAGCGGACTTTTAATCCGTTGGTCCCGCGTTCGAATCGCGGACGACCCACCATTTTCTAAAAGGTTGATATCTTAAAAATGATCATCGTCATTTTTACTCCTCTGGGTCGTTAGCTCAGTCGGTAGAGCAGCGGACTTTTAATCCGTTGGTCCCGCGTTCGAATCGCGGACGACCCACCATTTATTCTCAAATACCTCTTCAAATATTCAATTCAAAAAAGACATTTTTTCTTTTCTAGCTTTCACACGCCCATAAAAAAACCACAAGCCCAAACAACTCATGGTTTATTCATCGACTCAAATAATACAGTCCGTTAAATCATCGTAAGCTTGCTGTTAACTTGATTTAATTAAGTGATAGCTCTGCGAAGGTAATGGATGGGTTTTGAAGTATTCACGATTATTTTCAGTCGCAATCGCAATTTTATTTCGATCCATGATTAAGTTATTTTCATGGTCAACATTGTAATAAAAATTCACCCCAGTGGAACGCGCCACCACAATCTGATGGTTTTGTTCATCATAAAACCAGAAGTCTTTGCGGTACTTCTTTTCAGTGTCGTAACTGATTTTTCCTGCATTCACAAAAATACGATGTGCTGTCCCATCGGGCAATAAAGTCAAAATATAATCTACCGTGCCCTGCTCACACATCACAAATTTATCTGTACAGCTAACTTGAATGGAATAGCGTCCCACATAGGTATGATGTGCTTCAGGAATTTTACGTGTCTCTTGTTGCTCACTCACTTGAATGGGCGCAGTTGCCTGCCCTGCCACCTCAGTCAACCGTTTAGTTTCGACAGGTTCTGAATAATTTTGCACAGCAGCTTGCTCAAGTTGTGATCCATCACATCCTAGTAATAGCATTCCGCTCAGTACAGAGACTACACACATATATGATTTAGCCAATGACACACATTCCCTTAAAAAATTGAAGCTTTTCGTCGTACTCAAATCATCTGTAGGCAACGTTGAATCTATGCTCAACTCATTCCTTGATGTTGAACTTTCATCTCAAACTACTGCCGACTTCTAATGAATATTTTAGGGGGATGCTGCTTTAATCAACACCTTAAGTTACATAACTTTACCAATTGCTTGCGACTAGATACTTTAAAAATTCAACAACAACACCATTTTTATATTAAGCATTCGTGATTCAAGCAAAACATCATTAGTAGATGTTGATTTTTACGAATGTGTTTTCTATTTCATTGATCTCTCAAGGAGAACTGAATGGCCAATGTTGGTTTATATCGCTCGAACCGCTCAAATATGATTGCTGGGGTCATGGGTGGTATTGCTGAACGTTTTGGTTGGAATGCAAACTTATTGCGTTTAATTTTTGTGATCGTGTCAGTGATGAGCGCTGCCTTTCCAGGCATTTTGGTGTATTTGGTATTGTGGTTGGTAATGCCAAAACAGAATCTGTCCAATATGCAAAATCCAACTCAAGGCTATTCAAGACCTGTGCGTACCGTTCATTCAGATCAAGACCGATAAACGGTCTTGAAATTTTACTGACTGACCGCATTTATATCATCAGATTGAAATACGTTTGAATTTCTTTTTCGCTACGATTGCTCCCCCAAGCATCGTAGCTTTTTTTTGCCTGTTGTTTTCACAACAATGTTTTCACAACAAAAATTTTTCTAGCTTGTAGCAAAGGCATGGGTTTGAGTATGAATCGAAACTACTTTTCTACAACTTGCTGATTCAATACTGCAATCATATCGGCACGGCTGATCATACCTACTAAACGCTGTTGCTCAACCACAGGAATATAATTAAAAGAACGCTCAACAAAATAAGGGACCAAATCCTGAATACTTTGTTGTGGTTGTACCGTAACGACCTGTCGTAACATAATATGTTTAACTTGATGCTGCCAGCGATAAGGCAAATCGGTCACATGTTTAAACCATTCCACCACTTCATACAATGCCAAAGTTCCGACCAAATGCTGTGCATCATCCACCACAGGCAGGCTCATTAAATTCATCTGTTTAAATTTTTCCAATGCGCTGTGAATATCTTCATCTTGATGCAAAGTCAGTACATCTTTACTCATAATATCGGCACAAGTCAGTGCTTGAGTTTGTCGCTCACTGGCTTTGGACTGCGCCTCTAAAATAATTTTTTGCAGATCATATTCACTAATATCCAAAAGCTGAGTTTGTTCATCTAAAACATCCTGAATATCTTGCGGCTGAATGGTGGCTTTTTGAGTCGGTGTCGGGTCTTGAGAACGTGTATTCAATTGTGGTTTTTGTGGGTACGGTTTACCAATCATGCGGTTAAATGCAATTGCAATGAGCATCAACAGTACAGAATTGAGTAAAACAGGATAAAAAACAAAATGATAACCCAATTCACGTACAGCCTCTCCGCCCAGTACTGCAGTGATTGCGACTGCCCCACTTGGTGGATGTAAAGAATCTGTGGTCATCATTAAAAAGATAGACAATGCCACAGCCACACTAAAAGCTTCGGTTAAATTGGGTAGATATAAAGCACAACTGACCCCTAACACCGCCGCAATACTGTTCCCTACCACAATATTCCACGGTTGCGCCAAAGGGCTGGCAGGCACAGCAAAAAGCAAGACTGAGGATGCCCCCATCGGTGCGATATACCATGCATTAATATCGCCCAATACCCACCAACTGATCAGTGAAGATAGTGCTAAACCCAGCAACGCCCCCAACCCACACAGCAACCTTTCTCTCAAAGGTAAAACTTTGAAATTTGGTTTAAGCGTATTTAGCCAGTCTAGTTGTGAATGAAACACGGGGACAATCCTGTGGCGAACATTTACCAAGATTATAAGACAATCACGTAATAAGATGTATTTGTTTTACATCTTTCGTTTATCAGTGAATTTGTAAAACCAACTCAGACCACATGCTTTTATGCTTTAACCTTTGCCAGCACCCCGCAAAATCCTTATAATTGAGCACAATTTTTCTCTAATTTTAAGTGGATGACCATGAGTCGCGCCATATCGCATATTGATACCTTTCAAGGCTTAATTCTTGCCTTACAAAACTACTGGGCGGAGCAAGGCTGCGTCGTTTTACAACCTTACGATATGGAAATGGGTGCAGGGACATTCCACACCGCAACCTTCCTACGTGCGTTAGGGCCTGAAACCTGGAATGCAGCATACGTGCAACCGTCACGTCGTCCTAAAGATGGTCGTTATGGTGAAAACCCGAACCGCTTGCAACACTACTATCAATTCCAAGTGGTGCTCAAACCAAACCCAGACAACATCCAACAGTTATATTTGGATTCTTTAAAAGCGATTGGGATTGACCCATTGGTGCATGACATCCGCTTTGTAGAAGATAACTGGGAATCTCCAACATTGGGTGCCTGGGGCTTGGGCTGGGAAGTTTGGTTAAACGGCATGGAAGTGACTCAGTTTACGTACTTCCAACAAGTCGGTGGTGTTGAATGCTACCCAGTAACGGGTGAAATCACTTACGGTCTTGAGCGTTTGGCAATGTACCTACAAGGTGTAGATTCGGTTTATGACTTGGTTTGGACCAAAGGCCAATTTGGTACAGTCACTTATGGCGATGTGTTCCATCAAAACGAAGTTGAACAATCGACCTATAACTTTGAATATGCGCCTGTTGATAAAATGTTTGAACTGTTTGACTTCTATGAAGTAGAAGCGAGCCGTTTAATTGCCGCAGAATTACCATTACCTGCGTATGAACAAGTGATTAAAGCATCTCACTGCTTTAACTTGCTCGATGCGCGTGGTGCAATTTCTGTGACTGAGCGTCAGCGTTATATTTTACGTGTACGCACCTTGGCACGTTCTATTGCTCAAAGTTATGTAGCCGCACGAGCAAAACTAGGTTTCCCAATGGCTGAACCGCATTTACGTGATGAAGTCTTGGCGCAGTTAAAAGCACAAGTTGAAGCGGAAGCTAAAGCGCAAAATACTGAGGAAAGCAAATAATGTCTAAACATACAGTTTTATTTGAACTCGGTTGCGAAGAACTCCCACCGAAAAGCTTAAAAACCTTACGCGATGCCTTACTAGCAGAAACTGAAAAAGGTTTAAAAGAAGCAGGCCTTGCGTTCGATTCGATCGAAGCTTATGCAGCGCCACGTCGCTTGGCACTTAAAATTGTCAATGTAGATGGTGCGCAAGCAGACACCCAAAAACGTTTTGACGGCCCTGCTGTGCAAGCTGCCTATGATGCCGAAGGCAAACCGACCAAAGCGCTTGAAGGCTTTATGCGTGGTCAAGGTATTACGGTTGATCAGGTCTCTACTTTCCAAGCGGGTAAAGTTGAAAAAGTCTGCTATTTAAAAGATGTGAAAGGTCAAAGCCTTGATGCGTTATTGCCACAAATTCTACAAACTGCGTTGGATAACCTACCAATTGCAAAACGCATGCGTTCTGCCGCAAGCCGTACTGAATTTGTGCGTCCTGTTAAATGGGTGGTGTTGCTTAAAGACAACACCGTGGTTGACGCCACGATTCAAGATCATCAGGCAGCGAATGTAACCTATGGTCACCGCTTCCATGCCCCTGAAGCAATCACACTACAACACGCCAATGACTATTTAGATGCGTTACGTGCTGCTAAAGTCATTGCTTCTTTTGAAGAACGTCAAGCGATTATCGACCAGCAAGTAAAAGCATTGGCAGATGAAGTCAATGCAATTGCGATTGTGCCTAGCGACCTACGTGATGAAGTGACTGCACTGGTAGAATGGCCTGTTGCACTACGTGCCAGCTTTGAAGAGCGTTTCCTCGCTGTACCACAAGAAGCTTTAATTACCACCATGCAGGACAACCAAAAGTATTTCTGTTTGGTCAATAGCGACAACAAATTACAGCCTTACTTTATTACGGTTTCAAATATTGAGTCGAAAGACCCGACTCAAATTATTGAAGGTAATGAAAAAGTGGTTCGTCCACGTTTGTCTGATGCTGAATTCTTCTTCTTGCAAGACCAAAAGCAACCGCTTGCATCACGCAAAGAAAAATTGGCCAACATGGTTTTCCAAGCGCAACTGGGCACACTTTGGAACAAGTCTGAGCGTATTGCCAAACTGGCTGTTGCTTTAGCGCCAATTACAGGTGCAAATCCGCAAGATGCTGAAAAAGCTGCTTTGCTTGCAAAATGTGACTTAACGTCTGAGCTTGTGGGTGAATTCCCAGAACTACAAGGGATTGCGGGAACTTATTACGCGCGTCTTGAAGGTGAAAATGACGAAGTTGCAGAAGCACTGGGTGAACAATATTTACCTAAATTCGCTGGCGATGTTCTTCCAAAAACCAAAACAGGCACAACCATTGCCCTTGCAGACCGTTTAGACACGCTCACAGGTATTTTTGGTATTGGTCAAGCACCTACAGGTTCTAAAGACCCATTTGCATTGCGTCGTTCTGCCATTGGTATTTTACGCCTTGTGACTGAAAACGGTTTAGATGTTTCAATTGAAGACTTAATCAAGCTAGCTTTGGCTGCTTATGGCGATGTATTGAAAGATCACGACAAGACTTTGGCAGATGCTGTTGCATTCCTTGAAGGTCGTTACCGTGCTAAATATGAAGACCAAGGCGTTGCGGTAGATGTGATTCAAGCTGTTCAAGCTTTATCACCAAAATCTCCACTTGATTTTGATAAGCGTGTGAATGCAGTCAATCACTTCCGCGCCTTGCCTGAAGCGGCTGCATTGGCGGCTGCAAACAAGCGTGTTGCCAATATTTTAGCAAAAGAAGCTGCGCCTGAAGGTGCTGTGGTTGAAGCAAACTTGGTGGAAGATGAAGAAAAAGCATTATTCGCTGAACTTGCAAAAATCACACCTGTGGTTGAGCCATTATTGGCGGCAAAAGATTACACCACTGCACTTTCTCAGTTGGCAGCATTGCGTGCGCCAGTAGATGCGTTCTTTGATAACGTGATGGTCATGGCTGATGATGCTGAATTGAAAGCCAACCGTTTACGTTTACTGGCACAGTTACGTGGCTTATTTACACGTGTTGCAGATGTAAGTGTGTTGCAGCACTAAAGTCTTAATTGCTTGTAAAATAAAAGAAACCCCGCTATTTTGATAGTGGGGTTTCTTTTAGAGGGAATAATGAGCAAACTTTCTCAACCACAACGTGTATTTGAGCTATTAAAACGGTCACCATTACAAAAATTTAAAGCACGCGAGATTGCTGAAGGCATTGTGGCTTTATTTCCTGAAGATTATGTAGAAAAACGACAAAACCCGCGCTTCCAAACCAATGAAGATATGATTCGTCAGGTTTTTACTGAAATTGGCGCGATCAAAGATAGTATTCTGAAACTATCACCTTATATTCATGTCCAAGATAAACCAAGACCTCGTGTGTATTGGTTCGACCCAAATAATCGCTCCGAGCGTTCAGAGTCTTTTACCAATCAAGAAGTGACTGTAATAGAAAATATTGAATATACAGAAGCAAACCTACCTGTGATCAAAGCAGATCATTTATCCGAGCATGATTTATATCCAATTTTAATTGAGTTTTTAAAATTAGAGCTTGGCTTATATTGCCTTAGAATTGATGAAAAACGCTCTAAAAACTCACGCAGTCAAAACGGCAACCAATGGTTACACCCCGATATTGTTGCTATGCAACCTTTAGATAGACATTGGCATGAATTGGTGAAAACCTGTGTAATACATGGCTCAGGTCAAAATGTGCGTTTATGGTCATTTGAAGTAAAAAAAGAGCTCAACGGTTCTAATATTCGCAGTAGCTTTTTCCAAGCAGTCAGTAATTCCAGTTGGGCAAATGAAGGCTACCTTGTGGCTACATCTATTTCAACAAGTGAAGTTGAGGAAGAACTACGCATGCTTTCTGCCTTGCATGGCATAGGTGTGATTTTACTAAACCCAGAAAATCCAACAGAAAGCGAAATACTATTACCCGCTCGACGACGTTCTGAAGTCGATTGGCAATCAATTAATAGAATATTGACTGAAAATTTGGATTTTAAGAATTTTATAGAATTAGTGTCGATTTACTATCAGACTGGACGTATCCGTTCACAAGATTGGAATCATTAATCGGTAGGCATTTTACTCTAGATTCCCTATACTCAACCTAACAACACTCAACAAGAAAACAAGCTTATGAAACTTAAAACACTCATTTTATCGGGTTTAACTTGCCTTTCTCTTAGTGCGTGTACTTCTGCACCTGTTATTCCGCAGCTTACTGCAGGTGTATTACAAGAAGTTCAAAATATCGAAGTTTACCCAGACACCGTAAACAACAGCGCAAAACTCACTAAATTTATTGATAAATGCGTTATTGAATTTACAGGTACACTCAAGGCAGGTCGCTCAATCGAACAATGGGCATTTAAAGGCAACACCTTAATTTCAGCAGGTTCTGCAACTTTTGCCCAAGACGGTACCAGCACTGCACAGCACTTTGACTTGCACGATGCTACAGTACAAAAAAACTTCATTACCTTGCGCAGTCACTTTCATAAAGATGCACTTGCACAATGCAACTAATTTAAAACGAACCTGAATGTATCCTGATGTAGCAAGATTGTGTGACTTTTAACACAAACCCGCCATCTTCAGATATTTCAAATTATGATAATCATGCAGTGCAGTCCAATACTGCCCTGCTTTAAAACTCTCCAGAGTAACAAGACCCACAAATTATTGTGGGTCTTTCTATTTATGTTCTGCTTATGATCAGCATAAATTGTGCTTAGAAACACCACATGATTCAAACACATGCTTAATCGTCACCCGAAAGACAATTAAACTTTGCGAGAAGCAAACAGTATTTGTCATGTATTCTTTATACAATCCTCAACAACATCACCACATAGCGCATGAAGGTTGTAATTTTAAGATGGGTACTGCCAAGAATCATCATCTACATTCAAGCTTTCAGTAGCCACCACCCTGCGTATTTAAAGAGGCCAACACATGAATAAAATCAGTTTCGGTATTGCCATTGGATTATTGCTCAGCAGTGCTGCTGTATGTGCGCAAAACAGTTCTGAACCTACACAAGACAATCAAAGCCACAAACCAATTCGCCCTTATGCAGACAATCCAAATTTATTACACGTCTGGGCTTATAAAACTCAGGAAGGTGTGATTCAAGCTGCACAAAAAGTGGGTGAAGTCACAGAAAAAGGCATTGAGAAAATTCGCCCATCGGCACATCAGGCTTTAGACAATGCCAAAACTTTGGGCAGTCAGGGTGCAGCGCAAGCCAAGCAAACAGGGCAGCAACTGGCGGGTCAGGTCAATAATAAAATTCAGGAAACCAAAGAAGTGATTACAGGGCAAAGTGATCAAGCCGTGCCGATCTATCAAGCGCCATTAAGTACACCATCACAAAATGTAACGCCTGCGCCAACCACTACAACGCCACAGACACAGGAAGCACAGACTCAGGCTGCCCCAAGTGACGAATCTGAAGAAGAAATTAAAGTGATTAAACTATAAAAATATTGGATTGATGATTTGCTTTAAAATTATAAAAAAGCCTGCAATTATTCTGCAGGCTTATTCATGTGAAAACGAATAGAGTTTTGTATTTGTCGGAACACATATAGGCTAAGCCCAAGTAATACCAACACAGCTAAAGCAAAGAATAAATAGGCTTTAGGCTCTGGCGCATCGACAAAAGCCGTTGCAGATACAATTAAACTGAACAATAAAACAAGCACAGCAGGCATTAACAACTTGGTCATACACACTACCCTTGGAATGATCAATAAAACAAGGTTTCAAGACCATCTTAGCCCAATGGCAAAACAATACAAGTGTCTAAAATTTAAACCATAGAAATTAAGGCTTTAAAACTTTGCAGACTACTGTTCAAGTTCTAGAGTAAATTTGGCAGTATCTGGTAAATCTTCTACAAAGTCGTTGCCGCCAAACTCATCGCTGCTCAGGTTTAAATCCTTATAACTCAAGACAAAATAGTCGCTATATTTTTTCAGTATTAAGGGATGCATGCCTGCCGCAAGCGCATCTTGCTCTTTGCATAATTTCATGACATGACGATCATTCATACTAATTAAGTAGCGCTCATCGTTTAGATAAATTTGTACCAAGCCACTGCCTTTGGCATAAATCGGAATCAAAAATTTATGGTTTAAGGCAATTGCATTTGCTGCATAGCTCTCAATTTTTTGGCTGATGATGTTAAACACCAAACCATGACCAAAATGATCGAGCAATACATTCCGATTTTCATACGGTAACTGGATTTGCAGACCCAATTTGTTTAGGTCGTGCTGATCGACCTGTTTATTGCTCAATAAAGAACGAATCAGGTTTTGTTTCAGCTTGGCATCAAAGAAATTACTGTCTAGCTGTAAATTGTTGTATTTTAAAATACGACCTAAAGACCAACGGTGATTCGGTAAGACATTTTCAATCACTTTACGGTAGTAAAACTTACTGTTCTTTTTCACCTTGCGAATTTTTTGGTAAAAAAACGGCGCATCAAAAGGATGGGTCAAAAAGTCATTTAATAATTCTGAGTTAGCCAAAATCGCAATCGCATCATGCCCTGTAAATGGCAAATGCAAGGTATGTAAATGCGGAATTAATGGCTGTATTTTTAAATAATGCCCACGATCTTCTGGATAGTATTGGTCATAAACCACAATATATTCACGCTGTGCCGATACATCCTGCGCTTGAATACGCATATTGGCATTCACATCGGCATGGTAAAACATATTGTAGCGTGCGTCGTGAATATCTTCAGGGTCAATCGAGTACTGCGGCACCAAAGCCACAATGCGGTTTAAATCCAGTAAATTAGAATACTTAATTGCCGCATAGCCTCCCATAGAGCCGCCATAGCCGACACGGACTTTAAACGGGGCAATGAGCTCTTGAATGGCTGCCAACATGGCACGCATAGATGCTTCAGGAAACCATGATTTTTCCTTTGGCATCACCCCAATCACATTAAAATGAAACTTTTCCAGTGATTTTTCGGCGTTAATAGACGTTCCTTTGGCACGAGTGATTAAATCGCCAAAAGAAAAAATCAGCTCCTGAGATGAGCCTTTCATGAAAATAGCGCGGATATGTCCGTCTTCAAAAATTATGTGTTTGTCCATTCCCACACCGGCGCCAAGGCGCTGAATTAAACCGTTACTTTAAACTTGAATACACGTTACGCAAGTTCAAAAGTGAATATGTTATTTTATAGATGCACAGCAGATTAAAAATCGCAAAATATGACACAATCTCTACATCCTGCCGCACAACAAGGCTTTGGTTCTGGTGCAAGCCTATACCAACAAGTTCGCCCCAGTTACCCGCAAGAAGTCGATACTTTCCTGCAAGATCAGCTCAAAGTTCTACCCAATAGCCATATTGTAGACTTGGGTTCTGGCACAGGAAAGTTCCTGCCGCATTTGCTCAAACTAACAACGCAGCTTACAGCAGTTGAACCCATTGCTAGCATGTTAACTGAATTACGCCAACTTTACCCACAAGTTGCAACCGTTCAGGCACGAAGTGAACAATTGCCCTTGCCTGCCCAATGTGCTGATTTAGTCAGCTGCGCACAATCTTTTCATTGGTTTGCCAATCTACAAAGTTTAAAGGAAATTCATCGTATCTTAAAACCTCAAGCTCACTTGTTACTCATCTGGAATCAGCGTGATATTTCAGTGAATTGGGTCAATGCCCTCGCAGAAATGATTCTCCCTTTTGAGGGCGATACACCACGCTTTCACAATCAAGACTGGCGTCAGGTCTTTGCAGATACAGATTTATTCCAACTTTGCCACGAACAGCAATTTCACCACAGGCATGTTGGCACAGTCGAGCAAGTGGTTTCCAAGCGTCTACTCTCGACCAGTTTTATCGCTGCAATGCCTGCCGCTCAGCAACAACAACTCAAAACACAATTTGAACAATTGATACTGGAATACACCGGACTACATGCGCAAGATACAATTGAATTTCCTTATTGTACCCATGTGTTTATCTATCAAAAAATTGGGTAAAAACCAAGCCATAAAAATCAACCGAAAATGGAGCACATTTCAATGCAGATTACTTTCAAACACGTCCTTGCTCCCATACTGATCGGTCTGGCTTTTGGCCTAACTGCCTGCGAACAAAAAAATGTTGAGCATGCCGACCAACTCAGCCCTGAAGATCAAATCATGCAAAATCAGGTCGAACAGGCTGCGATTCAGCCCTTTGAAATGACCACAGATGACCCGCATGACATTCAATTGCTGAGCGATTATGAACAGCGCCATGAACAAATGAGTGAAGATATGTTAGATGAATTGGAACGCTTGCATGAAGCCAAGCAACTTGATGCGGCCTTTGCACAAAGCCGCTTGCATGACAATATGCAATCTGCCTTAGCCATGCTGAAAGACTTAGATTTAAAAACCCCTCAAGGGCGCTATATTCAAGGTTTGATGAGCAATTATTGGGAACAACAAGCAGCTTATCTAAGTAGCCAAACGTCTACAGCAGCTTATCCAATCCGTGCAGAACAGCGCCAGCAAGGTTTGCAAGATTTATTGCAAGCACAGCAACAACTCGAACATTGGCGTGAGCAATATCCTCAGCTTGATGAATAATGCATTTTAGGGATGCTGCTGTAAATACTGATGTACCCCTTCAGCAGCAGCACGGCCAGTGGCAAAACAGGCTGTCAGCAAATAACCACCTGTCGGAGCATCCCAATCCAGCATTTCACCACAAAGGAAAACTTGAGGATTAGAATTTAACTGTAATTGTGGCGACAATACCTCACGCTTCACCCCACCCGCACAGCTAATTGCTTCTTCAATCGGCCGAAAGCCTGTTAAAGGCACTTTTAGTTTTTTAATCTGCTGCGCCAATCGTTGCGGTTGTTGCCAAAGTGTTTTATCCACCAGTTCACGTACAATCGCAGCCTTTGCGGCATCCAGCCCCGCCTTACGCCATAGATTGCTTAACGACTGTTTTTTAGAAGGTTGTAACTTTTGACTGAGTTGCTCAATGCTTAAATCGGGTAATAAATCTAGATATAACTGCATTGGTTGCTGTGCTTGCTGTAACTGTCGCAGCGCACGCCCCTGCTTATAAATTAGGCCACTTTCCAAACCATAATGGCTGATCACAATATCGCCCATGCTCGGCTCAGTACCTTCCACCCATGCCTGCACACGTTTTAAAGGCTGCCCCAATACAGGCTGCATATAGTTTGACCAATGACATTCCACCCCAGCATTGCTGGCCTGAAAAGGCTGAATTTCATTGGCAGACAACCAACGCTGCCATGCACCATCGCTACCCAGTTTTGACCAAGATACCGCACCGCATGCCATTACAATTGCAGCAAACTGCTGCTGCTCAGTCTGTGCCGTAGTTAAATTTAAAATACTGAGTTGATTGTGTTTTAAATCACACACCTGATGTCGATAATGAAATTGCACACTTGCATCGGCTAAACGCTTTAACCAAGCACGCAGTAAAGGGGCTGCTTTCATTTCTTGTGGAAAAATCCGCCCCGATGAACCTACATAGGATTGAATACCTAAACCCTGCATCCAGTTTTGAATCCACGTGGCATCCCATTGTTGAATCCATGGCGCCAACCATTCAGCCTGATCATAACGCTGAATAAATTGTGCAACTGGTTCGGCATGTGAAATATTTAGACCCGTTTTGCCTGCCATCAAAAACTTACGTGCTGCCGAAGGTTTTTGCTCATAGACATGCACCTCATAGGCATACTGGCTCAGTACTTCAGCAGCCATTAAGCCTGCAGGGCCTGCACCAATAATTGCAATGCGCTGTTTCATGCCTGTTTACTCAGCAACTAAGCTTGAATCTGCGGAAGATTTTGTTTCAACTGTTTCAGCAGGCATTAAAACTGGCTGCTGCCCCTGTAAAGGCTGAAAGTCATCAAAACGAGTTTGATAACCTGCTGGCTTAGTGATACGCAATTCCTGACAACGCTCGCCACGGGCTAAATATTTAATTTCAAAATGGGTGCGTGCCGAATCCGCAGGTACATCTTGCTGAATAAACGGCAGTTTCCACACCTCAATCAACTGCTGCTGTGCTTCTGCGATATATTCAGGAATATTACTGACCAAAGTAATACTGCCGCCTGTTTGTAGGCGTGACAGTAAAAACTCAAAAAACGGCATATTCAACCAACGCTGCGTCGCATTATGCGGTTCTGGGTTCGGATAAAGAATAAAGAACTGCGCTACTTGTGCAGGGAATAAAGCATGCACAATCCATGGAATCGCATCGGCATGAACAATCTGTAAATTCTGCTGACCTTCAAGCTGATGCTGTTTTTGCATCGCCAAAAATTTTTCACGGGTGCGCTCAATTGCAATCAACTTGTGCTCAGGATGCTGCCCGCTAAATAATAAGGCGTGTTTGCCTTTTCCTGCCCCAATTTCTACACAAACCGATTCATTGGCAATGGCTTGAAAATCACGAGGGGCATGCATACGCTGTGCTTGAAATTGACGAATTGGCATAATCAGATCAAACTTACAAAATTCGGCACAAGTCTACCAAGTCAGGTGCTATTTGCCTAATCCAATCCTGCATTTTTCATTTGGAGTTGATCATGCCACGCTCTTTTCCTTGCCCACGTTGTGGCAAACCTTCGCAATGGGAAAATAATCCATTTCGTCCTTTTTGTTCCGAACGTTGCAAGCTCATTGATTTAGGTGCATGGGCAAATGATGAATACAGACTGCCAACGCAGGATGCGCCTCAAGCAGAAAATTCTGAAGAATAAGCAATAAATTACCACGCCAAATATTGCCTAAAACTACACGCAGTTTCATGGAATTTTTCACATTTTTAGAAAAATTGCTCAAAACTTAGTTGTTCTATAATTGCTTTTAGCAGAAATAGCACAGGTTATACTTTGCACTGTTCGTGACTCCGTCACTGCACATAACAATAAAGAAAGCAAAAAATAACCTAGGAACATCTCACCTTGGAAATCATGTTAAAAGGAATTGTAATGCTGTGTATTTTACTCTCTACCAGCAGTTTAGGCTTTGGACTATATGCGCATGATTTACTCATGCTGTGCATAGGCATCTTACTGACAATTTTTACAATGCTGTTTGCAATTGAAAGCAAACAAATGCTGAATAATCCCTTTCGCAAATAAAAAAGTCAGCGACTGCTGACTTTTTCTTAAAGTATAAATACACACTGCTTCTAACCTGCTTGCCCTGCTACAAATGGGTTATGCTGTTTTTCAAAACCAATGGTGCTGATTGGCCCATGACCTGAAATAAACTGGGTGTCATCAGGCAAACTGAAACACTCACGCTGAATTGAATCTAATAATTGTTGATGATTACCGCGCGGAAAATCTGTACGACCTATTGACCCTTTAAATAGCACATCACCCGTCCACAAAATGCCATATTTGGCGTTATAGAACATCACATGACCTGGAGTATGTCCTGGGGCATAGCGTACTTCAAAACTTTCTTCACCAAGTTGTAGTACTTCACCACCGTCTAACCATTGGCTCACAGTGACTTGTTCAGGGATAGGAAAACCATAACGCGCAGACACTTCTTGCAACTGATCTAACCAAAATGCATCTTCTTTCTGTGGACCAATCACAGGAACATTCCAGTGATGTTGCAAAGCACCCACTGCACCAGCATGGTCTAAATGTCCATGCGTTAGCCATAAGGCTTTTACGGTTAAACCCAAAGCTTCTACTTCGGCTTTTAATTTTTCAGATTCACCACCCGCATCAATCAAAACTGCTTCTTTGGTTTCAGCATCCCAAACAATTGAGCAGTTTTGTTGAAATGCAGTTACAGGAACAATTTTGACTTGCAACATAGGTCTAGACCTCAAAATTTAATGGGCGAGCTGAAGCTTTAAAGCCTCAAGATTAGCCTGAAGTAAATGATTGAGCAAATCCAAATGATCGGCACGGGTATTTAAGGCAGGAATATAGGCATATTGCTGTCCGCCTGCCTGCAAAAAAAGCTCAGAGTTTTGTATCGCTAATTCTTCTAGGGTTTCCAAACAATCTGCAGAAAAAGCAGGGCTCATAATCTGCACAGACTTCACGCCCTGCTGCCCCCACTCTTCTAACAAGACATCCGTATAGGGCTTAACCCATTCTTGCTTACCAAAACGTGACTGGAAACTGATTGCCCATTGCTGTTCATTTAAATTCAATGCATTGGCAACCAATTGCGCAGTGATACGGCAACGCTCGGCATAAGGGTCGCCCTTATCTGCATAGGGTTGTGGAATGCCATGAAATGACATCAATAATTTTTCAGCCACACCATGTTCGGCCTGAAAGTCACGTACACTTTGCGCCAAAGCATGAATATATAAAGGATGCTGATAATAATCACGAATGATCGACAGCCCAGGTAAATTACGTTGCTTCAGAATCCAGTGGGCAACGGCATCGTACAAAGGCGCAGTGGATGTAGCTGAATACTGTGGGAACAGCGGAAATAAAATCACATGATCAGGTGGGTTTTGACTCAAACCTGCCAATGCTTGCTGAATCCCAGGATTGCCATAGGTCATCACAGGCACAATATCTAATTCAATATCTGAATACTGTGGTATCAACTGTTGCTTTAAAGCCGCAACTTGTTGCAGCAAAATTTCCCGCATGGGTGAATCTTGCTGCCATACCATGGCATACGCATGCGCAACACGTTTGGGGCGAAACGGCAAAATGAATAAACCTAAAATAATTTGCCAAATCGGTTTAGGGATTTCAATCACGCGCTGATCAGACAAAAACTGCTTTAAAAAACGGCGTACTGCACTTGCAGTAGGTTCATCAGGCGTACCTAAATTGGCTAAAAGAACGGTTACTTTGGGTTTTGCTGTAGGCAACATTCAGCCCTCTTGTCTACTGATCGAACCCCGCTACTTTAACAGTTTTTTGAGCACTGATTGATAGATTAATACGGTATCTTTGCTTGGACCTGATCTAGCAAATTACTCTCTAACAACTTTTGCGCTTTCAGGGTGGTTTGCCAGAGCATCCGTTGTCGGTCATCGCGGCCTGCTTGCACAATCCAGTCATTCTGACGCATTTGCATTTTAATATTGTGCAAAGCCCGAATATTAATTTGCGAACGAGCAACCGCATGCGCACGTGGCATGATCCGACGTGCATCATCCAGCCCCGTTTCATTTAAATATTCATTCATGCGTTTAGAAAAATATTCTTCAGGTGTCGGGTGAATAAAAGTGCTGCCAAGCACAGCAAGCAACTGCGCCCAAGTTAGACTTTTTTCAATCTTTAATTCTTTAAAATTACCATCCTGATAGGCATGCATACGATATTCAAACCGATAAGGCTCATGCATAGACACTTTGGGTAAGTTTAAAAATGGGTCTTCTTCACGCTTACCAATTTCAGTTTCTAATTGTCTTAATTTATTCTTTAAACGCTCAATTTCATCATGCAAGGCTTGCGTATTTTGTGGACGCACCCAACCTGTGGTCGGATAACGCTCCAACATTTGCGACATGTTAAAACGAACAGCCAACTCTAAATCACGCATGGTTCGGTAGCTAAAGACCTGATCAACCTCTTGCTGTAGCAATTTGCGAAATTCTTTAAATTTTTCACGCAGTTCAGGCTTTTCATCATGTAACGATGGATCTCTTGAATCTGGATCTTCATGCATAAAAACCACAATCGGTTTTTGTTTGGTCACGGCATAGATATATTCTAAATGCATGTAACCCACGCCCGATACCGATTGCTCACCATATTGGCTGCCCAGTAATATCACCACATAATCGCAATCATCAATTTGACGACGTGCAAAAGCGGTACTGAGTGGGGTGCGTTGCTCTAATCCCCACGAAAAAAAACCCATTCCCACCAATGTTTGAGCCAAGATCACCCGTTCTGGCTGCATATCTGCCCCAGACGTCGAGATAAAGACCTGATAGCGCTTATCGAGCATTGGTTTCCCCTCTCCTATTGCCATTACAAGTCGGTCACCGTCTACTTGTAATGCCTTTCCCCAATCATAAAAAAATTATCTTAAAGTCAGTCCACAGTACTCACATTTGCGATACTCCAAGAAATATTGCCTGGAATAAGATGCTGCAACACGGGCTTTAATTGTTCTGCATTGTTCCCGCTGACATAACACGCAATTTGTAAAGTATCTGCCAAACTTTGTTCAAATAATAACTCATTTTTAATTAAAATGCGGGAAGTTTGACGCGCAACGGCAATTCCTGAGTCAATTAATGTCAGTTTCTGACCAAAAATGGACTCAATCGCAGGTTTTAGGAAAGGATAATGGGTACAACCGAGCACCAAATAGTCCGCGCCCTGATCGACCACAGGTTGCAAACTCTGCTGTAAGGAACTTAAACATGCCTCACTCATTTGCGCCCCTTGCTCAACAAAAGGCACTAAATCTAGATTGGTGACATTCAAGACTTGCACTTGAGCAGGAATCGCAAAACGCTGCATCACATCTTTAATAAGTTGTCCGCGAAAAGTCGCAGGCGTTGCCAAAACTGCCACAGTCTTTGATTGGCTGTGTAATACGGCAGGCTTTAAAGCAGGTACCAAACCAATAATGGGAAAATCTTCGCCGTAATGATCGCGCAGATAATCTAGACTAAAAGCAGAAGCAGTATTACACGCCACGACCGCAACTTTACAACCTTGTCGATATAACCATTCGATTGCAGCTGCAGTGAGTTCTCGAATATTTTGATCATCACGTGGGCCATACGGCACATGTGCAGTATCGGCATAATAAAGGATGCGCTCATTGGGCAAATATTCTGCAATTTCAATGGCAACTGACAAGCCTCCTATGCCCGAATCAAAAATACCAATTGGCGCACTGGCTTGTGCTTTTGGCATGGCTTGATTTAAGGGAGAAACAGGATGAATGGCTGTCATAGCAAGCGGTCAGCAATACAAAATGGGATGAATAAAGCTTAAACCTCAGCTGCTTAAATGCAAGTGCAAATCACCACTTTTCAACGATAAAATCGTTTCGCCCTGCGCATTTTCACTCAGCTCGCCCAATTCCACCAAATGTAAAAAAGCCGCACGCTGAATCAGGGCATTAATACCAAAACGCACATGCACATAAGGACGCAGCTCACCTGCATATTCACGCATGAAAATAGGATGCTCAGCATCCACAATGACAATGTCCTGATGGGTTGTGGTGAGCTGAATGTAGTCTTGCTGTGCAATCTGAACAATATCGACCTGATTAATAAATAAAGGTTCGTCTTCGACCTGAATTTCAATTTGTTCCACAGGTGTTTTTAAATAAAACTTGTCCTGCTCTTTCCACAGCACGCTAGAAAACAAATCTATTAGTGCCTGACGCTTGATCAATTGACCTTCGTGCCACCATTCTCCGTTGGCCTTTACCACTAAATCCATTGCACCACAATGCTTTGGATGCCATTGTGCCAAAGGTGGGATTGATCTTTTGTGACCTGACTGTCCAGTTTTTATATATTGTGCAATGTCCATTAAGTTTTTATTATCAGCCATAGCTACATTTTCTGTCGGTTTGATTGAATTATCGTCATGCTTCATGCTGCGGTACCTTACTGACGGAAAAATAATACGATTCAGCCAATTGGCTAAGACTCGGTTTAAAACTATACTAGCTCACAATACTTGCCCATACTGTAAAAGACATAATTAAATTTGTCTCTGGGAACTAGAAATACTCATGGCAGCACCGTTGGTTTCTGCGGTTGCCACCTTCAATTATATGAGGAGTCCTACATGGAACACATCGAACGTGAATCGATGGAGTTTGACGTTGTAATCGTAGGCGCAGGCCCTGCGGGTCTTTCTGCCGCGATCAAAATTCGTCAACTTGCAATTGAAAACAATTTAAATGATCTGTCCGTTTGTGTGGTCGAAAAAGGCTCTGAAGTTGGTGCTCATATCCTTTCAGGGGCAGTGCTTGAACCTCGTGCCATCAATGAGTTATTCCCAAACTGGAAAGAAGAAGGCGCACCTTTAAATGTGCCTGTGACTGAAGATAAAACTTTCTTCTTAATGTCTCCTGAAAAAGCGCAAGAAGCACCGCATTGGATGGTGCCAAAAACCATGCATAACGATGGCAATTACGTGATCTCTTTAGGGAACGTTGTGCGCTGGTTAGGCCAAAAAGCGGAAGAGCTTGAAGTTTCTATTTTCCCAGGCTTTGCGGCATCTGAAATTCTGTATCATGCTGATGGTACGGTAAAAGGTATTCAAACTGGTGACATGGGCATTGGTAAAGATGGCGAGCCAACGCATAACTTTACTCCAGGTTATGAGTTGCATGCCAAATACACTATTTTTGCTGAAGGCTGCCGTGGTCACTTAGGTAAGCGTTTAATCCAGCAATTCAATTTAGATAAAGATGCTGACCCACAACACTACGGGATTGGTATTAAAGAGTTATGGGAAATTGACCCTGCCAAGCACAAGCCAGGCTTAGTTATGCACGGCGCAGGCTGGCCATTAAGCGAAACGGGTTCTTCTGGTGGTTGGTGGTTATACCACGCAGAAAACAACCAAGTGACTTTGGGTATGATTGTGGACTTGTCTTATACCAACCCACACATGTATCCATTTATGGAAATGCAACGCTGGAAAACTCACCCACTGATCAAGCAATATTTGGAAGGTGGTAAACGTATTTCTTATGGCGCACGTGCAGTGACCAAAGGTGGCTTTAACTCATTGCCTAAATTCACTTTCCCAGGTGGTTCTTTAATTGGTGATGATGCGGGCTTCTTAAACTTTGCCAAAATCAAAGGCTCTCACACGGCCATGAAATCTGGCATGCTTTGCGGTGAAGCGGTATTTGAAGCGATTGCTGCGGGTGTCGCAAAAGGCGGTGATTTAGCAATTGCCCGTGTCACTGAAGGCGAAGATTTCTTTGTTAAAGAATTGACTGCTTACACAGAAAAATTCAACAACAGCTGGCTCAAAGAAGAGTTATACAACGCACGTAACTTTGGCCCTGCAATGCATAAATTTGGTCAGTGGTTCGGCGGTGCGTTTAACTTCATCGATCAGAACGTATTTAAAGTGCCATTTACCCTGCATGATTTAGTGCCTGACTTTAGTGCACTAAAAACTGTAGATGCAGTGAGCTTTAAACCGAATTATCCAAAACCAGATGGCAAATTGACCTTTGACCGTTTATCTTCGGTGTTTGTATCCAATACTGTGCATGAAGAAAACCAACCTGCACATTTGAAATTAACCAATGCAGACATTCCTGTAAACGTGAACTTACCAAAATGGGATGAGCCAGCTCAACGCTACTGCCCTGCAGGTGTTTATGAAATCATGGAAAATGATGATGGTTCAAAACGCTTCCAGATTAACGCAGCGAACTGTGTGCACTGTAAGACTTGTGACATTAAAGACCCATCACAGAACATCACTTGGGTAACACCTGAAGGTGGCGGTGGTCCAAACTATCCAAATATGTAATTACGAATCGCAATTCAAAAACTCAAAAGCAGTGCCTTGGCACTGCTTTTTTATGCTCAATAGAGTCTATTCCTTATCATCTAAATAGGGTCTATTGATCACGCAGACTTAGCTGTTAAAGTTAAGCTGCATAAAAACAGCCCCAACATGTATCTGCGGAGCTGTTTTCATTAAAATTCAAGCCTCTCATCCATGCTTGAAACTGTTATTAGAATTGAGTGGTCACCGCCAACTGTACCCGATGACTGTCGCTGTGTGAGCGCCCACTATATTCATAATTCAAATTGATAAAGCTATGTTGCCCCGAATCAATTTTTGACCCCAGAGCAGCATGATATTGGCCTTTATCGGCATGCCAAGCATCAAACTTCAATTGCTCCGTTGTGCCTACATAATGTGTATCTAAATAAGCTTTTTCCTGAATGGGCTGGCTATAGTACAAACTACCTTGCAACTGCCAAGCGGGATTAAACTAATAATTGGCCTGTACACCCGCACCTAAATTCCAGCGCTGCATCACCAAGTCATCTAAACTATTGACTACGTCATGCTTGGTCTGATCTGCATGCGCATAATGCTGAAACGATGCATCTAAATACGGTTGAATCTGCATTTTTTGGTTGAGTGGATAGCTATAATCTAAACGCAAACCTGCAGCATACATTTGTCCATCAAACTCAACTTTTTGTGCTTGTGCATGACTGCGCTGTGCATCCACATTCACATGCATACCTTTTAACCATGCCGCAACACTTAAATCAGACCCAAATTGCTGCGCAGCCCCCAAAGTCAGGGCATAACCTTTACTTTCGGTACGATTTTGCGTTCCCATGTTCAGACGATCTGCTAAATCCATTTGACTTAAATCTGCTTGAGCCGCCAAAGTTACGCCTGCCAGTTTTGTTGCAATACCTGCGCCTTGGTGATGGGTACGGCGCTCACTATTTAAGCCCGCATAATCCATATCATAACTTTGGTAATCGCCCGAAAACCAAACCTGCTTCGGCTGCATAGTTGCCAAACGCTGTGCAAACTGACGTTCTTGCTGACTGCTTTCCTCTGCCACATTTAAAATTGTGTTGGCATAAAAACTCGGATCAAATTGGTGAAATAACTGATTCAGCGCCTGCGTAGAGACAGTGCTTTCAGCATTGTTGTAGCGTACGGTCTGTGCAAAATTATTGAATAATCGATTGGCAAATACTTTTTCGGCATCTTCCAATGTAGTAAGTTGCTGTTTTTGGTCTAGGCCAGCAAGTACAGCATCTAAGTTACGGGCAACTTGTTCACGACCTTCAAGCTCTGGAGCAAGTGCTGCAACGGTTTCTGCCGATTTACGTTTTGCCGTAATCACCACATCCGTTTTTAAACTATCTGTTGCTCGTAGCACTTCACCCGCTGTATTCAGTTCAGGACGATAACTGACTTGGGTCAGTTCAAATAATGGATTGGTAGAACGATACGTATCGAACTCACGTTGTATCCCTTGCTGTGCACGAAGCACCGTAGTTTGTGAACCTTGTGCAGTAATCAGCGGTTGATCCAGCGGTACTTCATCAAACAGATTTAGCGTGCCTGCCAAATTTGCAGTGCCCGTGACGGTCAGTAAATTTCCAAAACGTGCTTTAAAACCAGCGTTTTGCTGCTGGTCTGCAGCAATTTGCATTGAATAATTGCCTGTAATGGTCAAATTGCCTTCATTATTCAGCCAGCCACCAGTTTGCTGTACATCTGCAATACGGCCATAGCCGGTTAGCTCACCTGCATGCAACTGAAATTTTGATGGTCCATTATAGCCATTAATTTCCAGCACGCCACCGCGCACAATCGAATCGCCCAAATACTGGTTATTGCCTGTAAACACCAACTTGTCTTCACCCGATTTGGTAAAGCCTTTATCCCCAAATATTCTGCAATCGAACTCAATAAACTGATCGCATTATAGGCTAATTTTTCCATATATTAAAAAATAATTTAAATTATTTTGTTAAAAATCAATAATTAAAATACAATTCAAGTTCACATTTTACAAATGGTTTTTTATACCTTACACATAACGTCGCATAATTTTGCACCAGCACACAGCAAGCTAAAAAAATGCATAAAAGTTAAAAAGCATCCCCAAAAATGTGCGATGCCTAACGCAAGAAATGGATACTTTCAGCATTTTTCAGTTTGAGCTGTGATGCGGGTTCAATATTTGAATCATTAAAAAAATAAAGATGTCTTGGACGTTCAAAAACACAAAAGGCATATTTCAATTTGCACAAATAACAAATGAAATATGCCTGTATTGATCACATTATTTTTATAGTTATCGTTATTTCATGATGGGCGGTTTCAGTGCGAATACTTTTTCATTAACCTTTTTTCACTAAATAGTGAAACTCTTTATTGCCCTGCTCATCTAGGCGCTCTTCTTGCAATAACAACTCATGCCCTAAATGCATACAAAATTTTGGAATATCCCAAGACGTAGAGTTGTCTGTTGCAAAAACCTCAACTACATCACCCGATTTAGACTTGCGAATGGCTTGATGCAACATCATCACAGGTTCAGGGCAACGCAAACCACGCGTATTTAATTGAATGCTAGGTGTGACAGGAAGTTCAGACATGCACAGACTCGGTATTTAAAACATCGCGCTAGTTTAGCATAAAGCTCACTCTTATTTGATGTGTTGCCGCTGCATCCCGCAGCACTTGCACATGACGTCTTTGCCCTGCTTTTCTACCAAGATTAGCAATAGACAACTGTGTTTTCTAAGGTATGATTAAGCTAAGTTTTTTAGATATAAAGAGTCTTTAGGAAAGATCATGCACGAGGAATCAGGCCCATCGTGGGGTATGCGTGGCTTAAGAAAATGGTTAGGCACCGCGCCAGAAACCCGCGATGAATTGCTAAAATTAGTACAAGATTCACGTCGTTTTTTAGAACCCGATACGGTGGCAATGCTCGAAGGTGTTCTGGATTTACCTGCCACCAAAATTCGTGAAGTGATGACCCCACGTACCGCAATGATTAGCTTGCAGGAAGATGACGAGTTACTTGACATTCTGCACGTTCTGGTCGAATCGGCACATTCACGTTTTCCTGTGTTTTCATCTGACCAACCAGACAATGTGGTGGGAATTTTATTGGCAAAAGATTTATTGCCATTACTGACCGAACAAAGAACTAAAGTCGATATTCGTGCCCTCATGCGTCAGCCATTGTTTGTGCCTGAAAGTGCACGTTCAGACCAAGTATTGCGCATGCTTAAAAACACTCAAACCCATATTGCGGTTGTGATTGATGAATACGGCACCACTTCAGGTTTGGTCACGCTAGAAGACATTTTGGAAGAGATTGTCGGTGAAATTGAAGATGAACACGACAATATAGACGAAGAAGCAGAATACATTATTCCAGATAATGACCCGAAAACTGCAAACACTTGGCTGGTACAAGCACTTACACCAATCGAACATTTTAACAATGTTTTAGATGCAGATTTTTCTGACGATGAAGTAGAAACTGTGGGTGGTTTATTGCTTCAAGAAATTGGTTTAGTGAGTGACTTGCAAGGACAAGTGATTGTGATTGGCAATTGGGAGTTCACCATTCTTGAAGCAGATGCCCGCACTATTCATCTGATTCGAGCCGTACGTCAATGAGGTCTTTTTTTTCCAAGCTGTCCAATGCTTCAGAACATCAACAACTGCCTCTGATTTATCCACTCATCATTGCGCTGTTAGCAGGTGCCGTATTTAGTCTGGCACTTGCCCCTTATCATTACTGGTGGATTGCCCTGCTGTCACCAGCTTTACTGTATGCCAGCTTAAGCAAACGCAACCCTAAACAGGCTTTCTTTATCGGTTGGTCTTACGGGATCGGGCTTTGGTTTGTTGGTGCTTTCTGGCTCTATACATCTATTCATGTCTACGGCGATACCAACGCTTTTTTAAGCGTGGTGATGATTGCGATTATGGCCTTGCTCATGGGGCTGTTTACTGCCGTGCAGACGTGGTTGTATCGGCGGTTTTTCCCTGAAACACCTCTGACCTTCGCTCCACTGTGGGTATTTTTTGAATGGGCGAAAACTTGGGTATTTACAGGTTTTCCATGGCTATTTGCAGGCTATGCCTTCACCGAACGCTTTTTAGATAGCTATGCACCGCTGTTTGGTATTTTCGGGGTGTCTTTTGTGGTCATTCTACTGGCCTGTGCACTGGTAGAAATCCTGAAAAAACGAATCTTCTGGCTTATTCCATCTGCAATTTTACTCTTGGGCGCATGGGGGGCAGCGCAACTCAGTTTTGTGACTGAAAAAGCAGAAAAGCCGCTGTCGGTTTCTCTGATTCAGGGCAACATTCCACAAGACTTAAAGTGGCTCACAGAATACCAAATCAAGACACTGGAAATTTATACTCGCCTGACCCGGACCGAATGGGGACGAGACATTATTGTCTGGCCGGAGTCTTCAATTCCAATGTTCCAGACCGATATTGAACCGTTTTTAGATGCCATGAAAACACAGGCAGAGAAAACAGGCAGTTCATGGGTCACGGGTATTCCGTACTGGGACTTGCCAGAATCACAAGTTCAGCAACATCCAATGTATTACAACAGTATTATGGCAACAGGTGATACCGCAGAAGGCTTGTATAAAAAACAACGTTTGGTGCCTTTTGGTGAATACATTCCACTTTCAGGCTTACTGAGCTGGGTTTTACCTGCTATGCAAAATGACCCATCGATGAGTGGTTTTTCACGGGGTGCATCAGATCAAAAACCGCTTTCCATTAAGCAGCATGATTTGGGTGCAGCCATTTGTTATGAAGTAGCCTATCCGAACCTGACCCGCAGAAATGCCAGCCAAAGTGACTTTTTGGTAACCGTATCTAATGATGCGTGGTTTACTGGTACCGCAGGGCCGCTGCAACACTTACAAATGGTGCAAATGCGTGCCAAAGAAAATGGACGCTGGTTTATTCGTGCCACCAATACAGGGGTGACTGCATTTATTGATCATCATGGTCGTATTGTAAAACAAGCACCAATGGATCAAGAGTTTGTGCTACGCGGTGAGTTGCCTGCCATGCAAGGTGAAACACTGTATAGTCGACTCAGCGATTGGCCTGTGCTGATTTTCTCTTTGCTGTTATTAATTCTGGGCTGGATTTATCGTCCACGTCAGGTAGATGTCTCGTTTAAATCACGGCGCTAATGATGCAGCTCAGGCAAAATAACTTAAAAAACCGAGCTATGCTCGGTTTTTTATTTCATCATATCGATAACAACGGCTATAGATGTTGAATCTATTTGCTTTATAAATGCAGCGTATACCACATTCAATAAACATTAAGGCTGATAATAAATATCGGCATCGGTGCCTTCACCACCTTGCTGACCATCTGCACCAAATGAATACAAATCAAACGTACGTCCTTCCGCACCTGGAATCACATATTGAATGTCATTATCCCAACTGTCTTTCGGATAGCCCCCTTTCACATAACCGCCAGGCAACCAGTTTTTAGCCGATGCAGGCTGATTCACCAAAGCATCTAAACCGCCATCTTGCATAGATGGATATTTACCATTGTCGAGTTTATATTGATCCAGCGCCCCTGCTACTCCTTTTAAAGTAATGGCAGTGGTATCCACTTTGGCTTTTTCACCACGTCCCATCACATTCGGTACGATTAAGGCAGCCAACACCCCTAAAATGACAATCACCACCATCACTTCAATCAGGGTAAAACCAGATTGCTTATTGAGTTGATTCCGTTTCATTCAATTTCTCTCATGTATTTATATCAATTCGACATTTATTTTAAGTTCTGTTTGAAGAAGGATGCTTCAAAACGATTTAAATCATATTGTTCATATTCACAATTGGCAGCATCACCGCAATTACAATCACCAATACAATACTGGCCATCAACACTAACATGAGCGGTTCCAACAGTGCCAACAAGGTTGAAATCAACGTGGTCACTTCACGATCCTGCATCACCGAGGCACGTGACAACATGCGGTCTAACTCACCCGAGGCTTCGCCACTTTTGATCATTTGTACCATCATCGGTGGGAAATAACCACTCCGCTCCAATTGAGTCGCCAAGTTACCACCTTCGGTCACTTTTTCTGCTGCCAAATTGACAGAATCACGAATCACCCAATTATTGCTAACCGCCGCTCCAATTTTCAGTGCATCGACCAAAGGCACACCTGACTGGGTCAGAATAGACAAGGTACTGGCAAAACGTGCTGCATTAATTCCGCGTGATAACTTGCCAAATAACGGCAATTTTAAGGTTAAACGGTCAAAGGCATAATGCCCTGCCTGAGTACGTAAAAAACGAGCCAGCAATAAAACCCCAATCACCGATGCCACCAGTAAAAATGGCCATGCTGCACGGATAAAATCACTGGCTTTCATTAAAGCTACGGTAATCCACGGCAAAGCATCTTTACTTTGGTCAAAGGTTTTAACAATGTCGGGCACCACATAGGTCATTAAGCCCATTACAATCGCAAAGGACATCAGCATTAAAATGATGGGATAAATCATGGCGCCTTGAATTTTTTTCTGCATGGCAAAACGATTTTCGGTGTAGTCTGCCAATTGTTCCAGAATTAAATCCAGATGCCCTGAACGCTCACCTGCGGCAATGGTCGCAATATATAAGTCTGGAAAACGTCCCGATTGCTGTAAAGCATTGGCCAGTGAATAGCCTTCTAGTACTTTGGAGCGCACCGACATCAGCAAATTTTGCACGTGCGCTTTTTCACTTTGCTTGCCCACTGCACGAACCGCTTCTTCCAATGGAATTGAGGCTGCCACCAATACTGACAATTGTCGGGTCAGCAAAGCCAAATCATAGGCGGTAATTTTTTTCTGAAACCACTGTCTGCCGCTGTGCTTATCTTTCTGTTCAACGGCATCGACACTGACAGGAATCCATTCTTTGTCCCGCAATTGCTGACGAATTTGACGTGCAGAATCGCCCTCTAAAACACCTTTTTGCTGCTTCCCTGAAGCGTCAATGGCAGTAAATTGATATGCTGGCATTGTAATGCTCTAATTTTCCAAAATTTCTTGCAGCGCAGTTGCGTCTGACCACTAAAATCATTCATATTCTTAGATATAAATTCTGTGCTCACTCTATCACAAGCCAACACAGAGCACGATGCCAATTTTCACAGGACGGTACGACTTTTTTATGCCAGATTCGACTTTAGACCCGCAGCCCATTTACCGTATTCGAGTGGCTGTACCCGTATATCTTTATGACTGCTTCGATTACATGCTCAGTGCAGCACAATATCAGCAAGCAGCCGTTGGCGCACGGGTGTTGGTGTCCTTTGGTCGGCAAAACTTGGTTGGGATTATTGTCGAAAAACTGGCGCTCGACACCCCAATTAACCCACGTTTTAAACTCAAAGCCATTACCGAACTGTTAGATGAACAAGCGATTTTAGACGCTAAAGTTTTAACTTTGTTGACATGGGCGTCACAATATTACCAATTTCCCATTGGTGAAGTGATGCACAGCGCTTTGCCAAGTTTATTGCGTCAAGCCAAGCCCTATAATTTACTGGCTCGAACTTGGAAACTGCTAGATGCACAGGCCGAGGCTAAAATTAAACGCTCAGAAAAACAGCAGGAAGCCTATAAAATTTTAAAGCTGCATCCAACGGGCACTTCTGAAAATATTTTAAATTTAGCAGGCATTGAAACCGCCACCCTAAAAGCTTTAGCAAGCAAAGAAATTTGCGAATGTGTTTTGGAAACCCAAGATTTCAGCCCAATGCCTGTCACTTTGGCACAAATGCCTTTAACGCCCAATCCCGATCAGAAAAAAGCCATCGACAGCGCACTTAAAGTTCGGCAGCAATATAAAGCTTTTTTACTAGATGGCTTAACAGGCAGCGGCAAAACTGAAGTGTACTTGCACATCATGCATGAGGTACTAAAACAGGGCAAACAAGTGCTGGTGTTAGTCCCAGAAATTGGACTGACCCCGCAAACCATCAGCCGTTTTCAGTCACGTTTTCACTGCCATATTGCCCTCTTACATTCAGGTTTAAATGATTCCAAACGTTTGCAAGCGTGGCAGGCGGCACAAACAGGCAAAGCGTCTATTATTTTAGGCACACGCTCTGCGATTTATACTCCATTGCCAAATTTGGGCTTGATTATTTTAGATGAAGAACACGACCTGTCTTTTAAACAACAAGAAGGTTTTCGCTATCATGCCCGAGATGTCGCCCTTTACCGTGCCCATCTGGAAAATTGCCCTGTTATTTTAGGTTCAGCTACACCAAGTATTGACAGTTATGCCTTGGTCGATCAAGGCAAAATGCAATGTTTGGAGCTGAATCAACGGGCGGGCACCGCGCTTATGCCTAAAATCCACCTGATTGACTTAAAAATTGCAAAAAAACAGCATGGCATCAGTCAACAATTGATTGATGAAATGAAAAAACGTCTGGCAAAAAAAGAACAAGTCTTGGTGTTTTTAAACCGACGTGGCTATGCTCCAGTCCTGATTTGTGAAAATTGTGCCTGGCAAGCCAAATGCCCACATTGTGATGCCAACTTTACCCTGCATCATCAACCTTATGTGCATTTACACTGCCACCACTGCGGAACAATTCACCGCAAACCTGAGCAATGCCCTGCCTGCAACCATGAAGAACTCAAACCTGTGGGCATGGGTACAGCCAAAGTGGAAGACAGTCTAAATGAACTGTTCCCAGATATAGATGTGATTCGGGTAGATCGTGACTCAACCAGTCGTGTCGGCAGCTGGCAAAAAATTTATGACCGTATTCAACGCAGTGAACCCCTAATTTTACTGGGCACACAAATGCTGGCCAAAGGACATCACTTTCCTTATGTAACCTTGGTGGCTATTTTAGATATCGATTCAGGCTTGCTCAGTGTTGATATTCGCGCACCTGAACGTACCGCCCAACTGATTGTGCAAGTGGCAGGACGTGCAGGGCGTGGTGAACATAAAGGCGATGTTTATTTGCAAAGTTTACGTCCTGATCATCCTTTACTCACCACCTTGGTCGAGGGAGATTACCGCAAGTTTGCCAAACAAAGTTTAAAAGAGCGCAAAGCCGCGCAACTGCCGCCATATCGTTATACTGCGCTGATTCGCTGTGAGTCCAAAAGTCAGGAATTAAACCAACAGTTTTTACAACAACATGCGCAATGGCTCAGGGAACATTCCGAACAATTAATTGATATTTGGGGGCCTATTCCTGCGCCAATGGAACGTAAGGCAGGTCGTTTCCAAGCGCACATGGTGCTATTGTCTAAAGATCGGGCGCGCTTACATTTTTATATCAGGAACTGGTGGCAAAATATGTTGCATGAAAAGCCATCCAGCATGAAACTAAGTTTAGATATAGATCCACAAGAATTTAGCTAACCCAGTAAATTGCTGTTTTGGCTGCAAAACCCTGTATTGCAATAATCCACCGCTTTAAACTTTGGATGCCCACATGTCCTTATTGTTACAAATGACCATTTTTTTGGGTGCTTCTTTGCTACTAGTGCCCTTACTAAAACGCTTTGGCATTGCCACAGTGCTGGGCTATTTGTTTACAGGCATCTTACTTGGCCCAAGTGTTTTCAATATTGCCAGCGACCCGGATGCCATTCAGGAATTGGCAGAGTACGGCGTGGTCTTCCTGATGTTTATTATTGGCTTGGAACTACGTCCACAACGACTATGGGATATGCGTAAACCCATTTTTGTTTTAGGCAGTTTACAGGTCGGCATTACAGGCGTTTTACTGGCTGTGTTGGCATTTTTTGCCTTACAGCAAGGCATTGCTGCAAGCGTGGTAATTGGTTTTGCATTAGCGCTGTCCTCCACCGCATTTGTGCTGCAAATGCTGCAAGAAAAGCAACAACTCAATAGCAGTTATGGGCAGCAATCCTTTTCAATCTTACTGTTTCAAGATATCGCCGCAATTCCTTTAATTGCCATGATTCCCATGCTGGCAGGTGCTGAATCTACCCACCATGGTATTGCCTACTTTGCAGCCATTATTGCCACCTTTAGCGGACTGTTTTTATTTAGCCGTTATCTAATGCGTCCCTTCTTCCGTTTTGTGGCCAAAAGTGGTGCACATGAACTGATCACGGCAGTAGGTCTATTCATTGTGCTCGGCGTGGTCAGCATTATGGATGTGCTGGGCATTAGCACCACTTTAGGCGCATTTTTAACGGGTGTCTTGTTGGCCGACTCTGAATTTCGTCATGAACTCGAAGCCAGCATTGCACCCTTTAAGGGTCTGTTACTGGGCCTATTCTTTATGACTGTAGGTATGAGCACCCAGCTTTCCTTGTTGGTGGAACAGCCATGGTTGATTATTGGCGGTGCGTTGGGCTTAATGCTCATCAAACTGCTAACCCTAACGGCCATTGCACGTTATTTTGAATATTCTTGGCGCAATAGTTTGCTCTTGGCAACGTGCTTGGCTCAAGGCGGTGAGTTTGCCTTTGTGGTGCTGAGCGTTGCGCAAAGTGAAAGTGTGCTCAGTCAAGCCATGCTGCAACCGCTGACTTTGATTGTGACGTTGTCGATGGTACTGACCCCAATTTTATATTGGTTGATGAGCAGTCAAATTATCCCGCGTTTGGAGCGGGAAAAAATACCTGTGTATGATGAGATTCCCGATGCGCATCCACCTATGATCATTGCAGGCTTTGGCCGTTTTGGACAAATCATTGCCCGTGTGGCGCATTTACAGCATCAGCACTTTACCGCAATTGACAGTAATATCGACAAAATTGATTTTGTGCGTAATTATGGCGGCAAAGTCTATTATGGCGATGCCACCCAACCTGAAATTTTACGTGCCGCAGGCATTCAACATGCCCAAATTTTTATTTTAGCCATTAATGATATTGAAGATTCAATGAATGTCACACGACATATTCGCCTGAATTATCCTGAATTGAAATTATTGGTACGTGCCCGTGACCGCCATCACGTGCATTTATTACGTGATTTAGGCGTGACCCATATTTGGCGGGAAACCTATTTATCCTCCTTGGGCATGGCCTATCAGGCTTTGCGTGATTTGGGTATTAATGAAGATGATGCCTATAAAAGTATTGAATTGTTCCGTGATTATGATGAAAAGCTATTGGCACAGCAGCAACATATTTATACCGATGAACAAAAAATTTATGAAACCCATCGTAATGCCTTGGCCGAATTAGAACACCTGTTTGAAAGTGATGCACAAAACCGTGAAATGCCACTCGGGGTCGATTTAAAACGTGGCTTACATAGTGGTCATATTGATGTAACACGTGATGCAGCAAACTGACTTGTGTTTTACAATAATGCCACCATTAAAACAGGGTTATGGAGAATTTTATGTCTGATTTACGCCAACGCTTTTTTATTGAAGATAGCCCTGTTCGTGGTGAGGTAGTTCATCTCGAAGATGCTTTGCAAACCATTCTAAAACAACGTGACTATGTGCCAGCGGTACAAGTATTGTTGGGCGAAATGCTTTGCGCCACTGCATTGTTGGCCAGTACCCTAAAAATTAAGGGTCGCATCAGCCTACAAATTCAGGCATCTGGCACGTTTAAGTGGGCCATGGCTGAATGTAACCACTTGGGTGAAGTCCGTGCGTTGGCAGACTACGAACCAGATCCACACTTTTTAACTGCAGAAGACAGCAGCACCGTACTGAAAAGTCTGGTCAGCCCTGTGTTGTTTATTAACATTGAGCCAGAATTTGGTGAACGTTATCAAGGGATTGTACCGTTAGATAAAGCCAATTTAGCCGAATGTTTAATGCAGTATTATGACTTATCTGCACAAATTCCTACCCGTATTGTGTTAGCCAGCAATGCAGAACGTGCGGGCGGCTTACTAATTCAACTGTTGCCACGTAACAGTGAAGAAGAACAACAACGAGTCGATGAAGATTTATGGCCACGTGTGACTATGCTCACGGAAACCTTAAAGGCCGAAGAATTGACAGATTTAGAAGTCAATGAAATTCTGTACCGTTTATACAATGAAGAACAGGTGCGTTTACCTGAAGTAGAAGCACTGCGTTTTGGTTGTACCTGTTCTAAAGAACGCTGTGCTAATGCGTTAATTCAAATTGGTGTCGCTGCAGTACGTGAAACACTGGAATATCAAAATCCAATTACTATGGATTGCCAATTCTGTAGCGCACAATATACCTTCAGTGCCGAAGAAGCACTTGGCTTATTTGGAGAACACTTAAGCTAAATTTTGTGATCCAAACCATGAAAACCATAAAAAATGAGCAGCCTTGACTGCTCATTTTTTATTTCTGCTTTGAGCATCGTTAAAAGCTATCATCCCTTTATTTTTCATGTGATTTATTTCACAAAACTTTCATGTAATTACTAGAAAATACCGCAAAAATTGGGTATAAATAATCCCGTATTTTTTTTATGCCTTTATGTTTTGGCTGTCTTCATTGTTGGATGTTAATTTTATGAACACACTGTTCTTCTCTCGTTTAGCTTTCATAAGCGCAATCTGCTGTTCAAGTCTGGCTTATGCAGCCAATGCTGACCCGCTCGTGGGTAAATGGAAAACTTTAGATTACCGTACAGGATTTTCATTGTCAGATGTTGTCATGAGCAAAGACAAACAAGGTGCTTATGCCGCCAAGATTGTAGAACTCCGTGCTGTACCTGGTGCACCACGTCTGGAAAGCTGCACACTGTGCACTGGTAAAAATAAAGATAAGCCACTCATGGGTTTTGTGCCATTAAGCCACTTAAAAGCGACACCAAGCAATCAAATTGAATTTTATGAAGGTGATTATTTAGACCCACGTACGGGTAAGCAATATAAAACGCGCGCACGCCTAAGCAGTAACGGCAAACATTTAACCCTCTACAATGTAGATATTTCTACCAATGCCAGCCGTAAAATGACTTGGATTAAATACTAGTCGCTGTTCTTTCCCCATCTCTTTTTAAGCGATAAAAGTCTGAAATGATTGATATATCCTAAATTGGACTTTTATCGCACTCATCAAAACAATAGCTTCAAAAGCGAACTAAAGCTTTAATTTTCACGTTTTTCTTGCGTATTTCTCTCTAAATTTACCATGATCAATTTGCGTCATCAGTATTTTCTTGCTATAAAGCTCAAAATAGAATTTTTACTCTATTTTTAAGATTTTTAACGCATTTGGGGACACATTGATGAAAAAAATTATAAAGGGATTTTTGCAGGTCTGATTTTAGCCACACTTTCTAGTTTGAGTTTTGCTGAAAGTGATCCTCTAATTGGCAAATGGAAAACCATTGATGACCGTACAGGGTATTCACGTGCGGATGTAGAAATTCGCAAAAAAGCAGATGGTACCTATGAGGGTATTATCGTTGAAACCCGCAATGTTCCTGGCGCAGAAAAAATGGTGACCTGCACCAAATGTCCAGGCACACTCAAAAATAAACCTTTCCTTGGTTTACCTTTTATTTGGGGCTTTAAACAAGACCCGAAAAATCCACGTGAATTTAACCAAGGCCACGTGCTAGACCCAATTGGCGGTAAGGTTTATAAAGGCAAAGCTCGCTTAAGTGCAAATGGTAAACGCTTAACCTTACGTGGTTATGTTGGTGTTTCTGTAATTGGCCGAAGCGTGACTTGGGTGAAATACTAAGTTCCATCGCCATTCAGAATAAGCTGCTGATCCCAAAGACCCTTTCAAGGGTCTTTTTTATTGTCATACTTTGAAACAATAAGCTTAAACTTTAGGCTATCACTTCTGATGAAATGCTTGAATAATTAAACACATTGCACAAAAAACAATCTATATTGGTTGTGCATTTTAATTCTAAGCAGAATAACCCAACGGCATGGATAGGCCACAAATTCACCAAAGCAATACAAATAATAGACTCAATTGCATGCTATAGGCGCTAAATTAAAGGATCATCCACTTTGATATAAAGCAATCAGATGCAAATACAATCCCTCATTTCAGGTTGATGATTCAACTTGAAATAAACTAGAAGGAGTATGCTATGACCACTATTCTATATCGTGAAACTACTTTAGACGGACAACATACAGAACTCATAGAAGAGTTTACCCAACTCGATTTAAAAAATTTTGCTGCTGCCTGTGGGCAAAGCCCAGAATGGGTCTTACAACTTCTAGAATATGACATCTTACCTTCCCGCCCTGCAGAACGTATCCATCAATTTTTTGGTGAAGATGTGACTCGCGCTCGTCAGGCCTATCGTCTACAACGCGACTTTGAAGCCAGCTTTTCAGCTGTAGCCATGATGCTAGACCTGATTGATGAAGTTCAAAAATTACGCAAAGAAGTTAAACATCTGAATTTTCAACATAGCTAAGCCAACGCTCTAGCCAAGTCCATTTAAGCTTGCTAGAGCGTTTTTCTTTGTATGCCCTATTAATTGTTTCTTGAGAATGATCGCCACAATGAAGACCAAAGACTGCAACAAAAAGATTAAAAATATGTTCCCTGAATTTCGTGATTTAATTCAGGTATTACGTGACAGCAATCCACATTTTTCAAAAATTTTTGAAGACCATGAACAGCTTGATCGTGAGATTATCCAACTTGAGCTTGATCCTGTGCATCAAATTAATGATGACATTGAAGCGCTGAAGCGTAAGAAACTCAAGCTTAAAGATGAAATGTACCACTTGCTTCGCAATGCACAGAATGATCAACTGGCTTGATACACACTCAATATTCAAAATTTAGTCCATCAATATCTCACCTTAAATATTGAATTAAGGCAGAGAATTCTTGGCTGTATGTGAGCTCAAACGTACTGAAACGACTAATGTGCTGAAAAGCTGTCACATTTTAGGCAAGCAAAAGCAATAGCTTAATTATTTCAGCTTGGTCAGCTTTTCTACTTCTTTGATGGTGCCTTTTACAGTTTGTTTGATCGGTTCGTAATCTAAAAACCAAAATAAACTCATGTGTTGATCGCTATGTTGTTGCGCCAGCATATCTATCACACTTTTTTCACCCCGCCCCACCATGTGACGGCGATAGAAATAATACAGCAACAGTAAAGTGGTCATGACCATTACGCCCAGCATAATCCAAAAGGCCTGCGCATGTCTTAAACCTGGCATAAACTCAAAGTTCATGCCATAAATACCTGTAAATAAAGTTAAAGGCGCAAAAACTGCGGTAATAATCGCCAAAATTCGCATATTCTCATTGGTTTGGTTGGCAATTGCAGAAAAATGCAGATCAATGGCAGTTTGTACTGCGGAACGCAATCGAATAGTATGCTTTTGAATTCGTTCAATATGACTGGTTAAATCATCTAACCGCACTAAAATAATATCCTGCTTTTCACTACGCTTTTTTCCACGCAAATGCGGGTAGTTATCCACAATTTCATCACGCAATTCTTGCAAAGCTTCAATTTGCTCTTCACACAAATTTTCAACTTGCTGAAATGCCATATTTTCTTGCAGTAATTGATGCCAGCGGGTAAAACGCCGATGACCTTGCAATAATTCTTGTTGCCAATATTCCACACGGCGGGTCAGTGGCATGCGAATATCCAAGTAATCATCAGCCACCAAATTCAGTAAACGTAAAGTCAAATCCAGTGGCGTTGCGGCCAGTTTGCGTGCCTTATTTTGTTCTTCAATAGGACGTTGCACCGCTGCTTCGACACGTGACAAATAGCTTTCCATGACTTTATTGCCCTGCTCACGTACGGTGATCAGCACCTGCGGTGTCATAATAAAACTCATAGGCGTGGTAGTAAGTCCAAAAACCCGCTCATGTTTCTCCCCCAGTTGCTGCCCTGTGGCAATACGGTCTTCGGGAGTAATCAATTTACGAAGAATGAGCAGGTCATAATCATCTAAGGTGTCAAAAGCACAAGGATGTTCAAGATTTAAAATATCACGCACATGATACTCGTTCAGCGACAACTGACTATGCTGAAAAATTTCCTGTTGCCACTGTTCGGCTCGGTTCAGTACATCATCACGGGTACAATCAATCCAGATAAATTCAGGCTCAAGCCCTTCAATTGGCTGTTTTTGCACATAAATATTGGTTTTGTGATTGGTATGCAGATAGAAATAATAACTTTGCATAGAACAGGCTACTCTATTTTCAGTTTTTGTAGGCTTTTAAATATCAGCTTGACTCAGTTTAAGCATGAAATGCGATCGTTTTCAAATATGCGTTGCTATTTATTCTAGTGTTCGTGTAATGATTGCATCGCCGATTAAAATCAACAAAATTTTGCACATAAAAAAAAGCCCGCATTCAGTTTGAATACGGGCTTTTCATTGACCATTTCAGATCATCAACACAGCATTATGCTTGTTCGATGTCTTTCATAGTTAATTTGATACGACCACGGTTGTCTACATCGGCAACCTGTACTTTCACTTCCTGACCTTCTTTCAGAACGTCTGCTACGTTAGCAATACGCTCGTTCGAGATTTGTGAAATGTGAAGCAAACCGTCAGTGCCTGGAAGAATATTTACGAAAGCACCGAATTCAACAATACGGATCACTTTACCTGTGTAAATTGTACCTGGCTCGATTTCAGCAGTTAATGCCTGAATTTTTGCAACAGCAGCTTGTGCAGCAGCTTTGGTTTCACCAAATACACGTACTGTACCGTTGTCTTCAATATCAATTGCGGCTTTAGTTTCTTCAGTAATTTGACGGATGGTTGCACCACCTTTACCAATTACATCACGAATCTTGTCTGGGTTGATGTTGATGACTTGGAAGGTCGGCGCGTGCATAGAAATTTCTGGACGTGCACGTGAAATCACTTGGTTCATTGCATTCAAGATGTGCATACGACCTGCATAAGCTTGGTTCAATGCAACTTCCATGATTTCTTCAGTGATACCTTCAATTTTGATGTCCATTTGAAGTGCAGTAATACCGTTGGCAGAACCTGCAACTTTAAAGTCCATATCACCAAGGTGGTCTTCATCACCCAAGATGTCAGAAAGCACTGCAAAACGCTCGCCTTCTTTTACCAAGCCCATTGCGATACCTGCAACTGGTGCTTTAAGCGGAACACCTGCATCCATAAGTGATAAAGATGCACCACATACAGACGCCATAGAAGATGAACCGTTTGATTCAGTAATGTCAGATACAATACGAATCACATACGGGAAGCGGTCTGCAGCAGGAAGAACAGCTTGCACACCACGACGTGCCAAACGACCGTGACCAATTTCACGACGTTTAGGACCAGATTCACGACCTGTTTCACCTACAGAGTATGCAGGGAAGTTGTAGTGCAACATGAAGTTGTCAGTTTTAGTACCTGATAGTGTATCTACCATCAAGGCATCACGTGTATTACCCAAAGTCGTGGTGACTAAAGCCTGAGTTTCACCACGGGTGAACAATGCTGAACCGTGCGCGCGATCAAGCACACCCACCTGTACATCTAATGCACGTACAGTTTTGGTGTCACGACCATCAATACGTGGCTTACCAGACAAGATGTTGTCACGCACAGTGCGGTATTTCAGGTCTTCAAAGAGTTCATTTAAGTCATCTGCGATGCCATCAACGTCTTCTTCTGGAACAAATTGAGCCACAGCTTCAGCTTGAAGTGCGTCTAATGCAGCATAACGGTCTTGCTTAATTGCAATCGTATACGCTTCAGAAATTTTCGCTTCAAACGCTTCTTTTAACTTCGCACGAAGGTCTTCATTTTTCTCTGGTGCAGTCCAAGTCGATTCTGTTGCGCCAGCAGCCGCAGCAAATTCTTTGATCGCTTGAATAGCAATTTGCATTTCGTCATGACCAAAAAGTACTGCACCTAACATTTGGTCTTCTGAAAGTTCTTTCGCTTCAGATTCAACCATTAATACCGCAGACTCTGTACCTGCAACCACAAGGTCAAGGTCAGATTGCGCCATTTGTTCAAAGTTCGGGTTAAGTACGTATTCGCCGTTGATTAAACCGACACGTGCAGCACCAATTGGGCCACGGAAAGGCGTACCTGCAATTGCCAGTGCAGCAGAAGTACCTAACATGGCTGCAATGTCAGCGTCCATGGTTTTGTCAGAAGACACAACCGTCGCAGTCACTTGAATTTCGTTGTAGTAACCTTCTGGGAACAACGGACGAATTGGACGGTCAATCAAACGTGAAATTAAAGTTTCCGCTTCAGATGCACGGCCTTCACGCTTACCATAACCACCAGGGATACGACCCGCAGCATATTGTTTTTCTTGGTAGTTAACAGTCAACGGGAAGAAGTCTTGACCCGCTTTCGCTGTAGGTTGAGCCACCACAGCAACCAATACAGTTACACCACCCATAGTGATCATAACCGTGTTAGCTTGACGCGCAACGCGACCAGTTTCTAGAACAACTTGGTGCTGACCAAATTGGAATTCTTTACGAATAATATTAAACATCGACATATTTTATTTTTTCCTAGTTCTTGTGAACAATTATTCTCGTGGAGACCCCTAAGGTTTGGCATTCACAACACAATATTTTGGTAAATGACAAAGCTTAGAAGCCGACCTCACTCGAATGAAACACGATTTTTAAACACAAAGAAGGAGCGAAACATTCGCCCCTTCCACTGATCTAGCCAAAGCTAGATTTACTTTAGTTTTCAGTAATACAGCATTCAACATGCAATAGTCCGAAAATAAAAGCTTAAATCGAATTAACGACGTAAACCTAAAGCAGCAATCAATGCGCTGTAACGAGTCGCATCTTTGCCTTTAAGGTAGTCAAGTAACTTACGACGTTGGTTAACCATACGGATTAGACCGCGACGGCTGTGGTGGTCGTGTTTGTGCTCTTTGAAGTGACCTTGTAAGTCATTGATTTGAGCAGTTAAAAGCGCTACTTGAACTTCTGGTGAACCAGTGTCGTTTTCAGCACGAGCAAATTTAGCAATGATCTCTGCGCGATCTGCGTTTGTTAAAGCCATTCGATTTCTCCGAGATGCTTAATAAAAAGATTTGATACCGATCAATTGATGAATCAACTGACTGCCGTGCATCACTACAGCAAGGGCATCATTTTAAGGCAAAAACGTGCCGATTGCAAAACAGAACGACTAACAACTGCTTTAATTTTTACTTTAAGCAGTCACACCAGATTTTTTCTGCCCGCTGTTCTGCATAGATAAAAGTATAAAGTATTCCGCATAAATAAATATACATTTGTATATGTTTGATAATATGTAATATTTTGCCAATAACATAAAACATAATGTCATTTTTAGCTCACAAAATAAAACAGCCCGAGCAGAGCTCGGGCTGTTTTTGCGCTGTAGTTTCTTGTCTTATTATTCTTATTGTTTTGTTTATTGTCGTTATTTGCGCGTTTTCGCGTCTTATTGTCTGAACATTCCTGTTCTGGGTTTCACGTCCTTGTGTGGTAGATTTTGCCATAATACTAAAGTGAAAGAAGTCGTATTTCTCGTATCTATTTGTAAGCTTTTTCTTACAACAAGTAAGCATTGTCTATATTTTGCAAGCCAACAAAACCAACAGACATAAAAAAGCCCTGTAGTCTCTCCCAAAACTACAAGGCTTAGCGGCTGTAAGTTTCCTCTTCTCACTCACGTCCTGTCAGTTCGCTGTCTATCGACAATTATCATTATTATTCTGCGATTATGCTCAAAATCCTTATTGAGCTTTTTGTGTGAAGTCATCTTCTCAAAAACATACTCGAATCTCTATGCGCAAATTTCTCGAATTGATGTAAGCTATTTCGTACAAAAGCACCTATTATTCACTTCTGCTTAATAATTCAGAACCTCATTAATTCTAGCTAACAAACCACTGCTACGACGGGTGCGAATACTCAATGCCTGTTCCAGCGCTTGTGCATCGACCAGTAAACTCACCACTTTTTTAGCACGGGTAATGGCCGTATAAATCAGTTCCTTGCTGAGCAAGTTTTTAGCCATAGCATCTAGCACCACAGCTGTATGGCTAAATTCCGAACCTTGAGATTTATGAATAGTGAGCGCAAAAGCTGTTTCAATATTTTTAGGTAAGCGTGTTGCAGGTACCCATTTGTCCAGACTTGGAAAATACACTTCAAACTGGCGCTGTGCGTTATGTGTTCGCATAAAGCAAATGCCAATATCACCATTCGACAGTCCCAGCTGGTAATCATTATAGGTCATCATCACAGGTCGGCCGATATACCAATCCCCTTCTTTTTGCTGTTTGGATTGCTGTAAAAGGCGCTGCTCAATCTGCACATTCAGTTGCTTTAAGCCCAAATGACCATGACGAATCGCGGTTAAAATACGGTAATCATCAAACACCTGAATAACCTGCATCACAAAATGCTGAAAGTCTTGCAAATCATTGCCATCAGCCAAGCCCGCATTCAATACTTCCACATAGGACTGATAGCCATACATGAGCTGGTCATAATAGCCATCCAAATCTGTTGCAGACATTGGGCTGTCTTGACTTGGTAGATATTGAAGTTGAACTTCATCGACCTGTATTTGTTCTAAATTGATTTTGCGTAACTGGGTGGCAGTAACCACCTGCTGTTCAAACGCTGCCAAAACCTGTTGTGCAGGATGCTCTAGCTGAATGAACTTCGCCATTGCCCCAACTTTTGCCCCTTCAGCAAAACGGCGTGTGGTGACTAAATTGACACGATTTTTTGCTAATTCAGGAACTTGCTGTAAATCTGCCAACACCGTACCAACATCAACTGAAGCTAACTGATTGGCATCCCCCAACAGGATTAAACGTGCCTGTGCAGGAATGGCAGCCAATAACATGTGTGACAAGTGCAAATCCAGCATAGAAGCTTCATCGACCACAATCACATCGTAAGGCAAAGGTTGTTTGGCATGAAAACGAGGCTTGCCTGTATTCCCCAAACCGAGTAAACGATGCAAAGTGACAGGTTGTAACTGTTGTAAAGCGTCCACATCAAAGGCTTGTAAGGCTTTGCTATTCAACGCATTTTTTAAGGCTTCCTGCATACGCTGTGCCGCCTTGCCTGTCGGTGCTGCCATGGCAATGCGAATATCTGGCAAAGCTTGATTGAGTACGGCAATAATATGCGCCAAGGTATAGGTTTTCCCTGTTCCTGGCCCACCGGTGATAATACTCAAACTTTGGCTGGCAGCAGTCTGTAAAGCCTGCTGTTGCTGTGGGTCTTGCAATAAGTTGAGCTGTTCAGGTTTTAACTCAAATGAAAGCGGTTGCTGTGCTTGAATCCTTAAAATGTCGGTGGCGACTTGTTGTTCTAACTTCCAGTAGCGATACAAATACAAACGCTGCCCGTCAAATACAAATGGGGCAATTGCAGCTGCTGTGTCCGAGGGCGGGACGGATAGTGTGATTTGTAAATCATGCAAAGCCGCAACCTGTGCCGCACTTGCAGGAATACAACTATCCCCCTGTTCTATTGCGTCAAGGACTTGCTGCATCAAAGATTTACCAGCAGTATCGATCGTTGCAGTGCTAAATGGCGGCTGACACAGGTAATCCAACCACGCCTGCATGGCAGATTGCGCTGGAATTAAGTGAATATGCTTGTTTTCCACACAGTTATCCTCAAAGTTATCCACAGGATAAGCATTTGTTTTATTACATCTAAGAACAGGCTTAGTTTGATTTTTTAAGGTCAAAGTAACCTAATGTTTCATCCAATTGCAGAATAAAATCTGCTTCAGGTTGCCAATGGCATACGCCTTGTCCTACCTCACCATTCATGCCGCGCAAGTACAAATAGCTGGCGCCACCCAAGTGTTGATAAATATCATAACCCTGCATGTTGCTGCCCAAATAACGATGTAAGGCCACCAAGTACAGTCCTGCTTGCAGCCAGTAACTAGACTGAGTCATATTATTTTCAATATAACTCAAGGCATAATCCTGCTGATCTGCACCTAAATAGTTACTTTTATAGTCCGCAATGTGATAGCGCTGACCATCGAAATACACCAAGTCAATCGAACCTGTCAGGTAACGAGCGCTGTTGGCCTCGTTTAAGCCCTGAATAGGCCGCTCTGCATCGTTAAATAATTGTTGAATGGCGGGTAACAATAAGCGTTGGTCTGCCATAGCCAAATAAAATGGAAACTCAGACAAATAGCCATCTACAGCCAATGCAGACAGACAAAAGTCTTGATGCAATGGTGTGTGCAAAACCTGCATCAGCCAATCGGTCATTAGCTCAAATACTTCGGCTTCCTGCACGGTATTCTGCACATCAGCTTGGTGAAGCTTGGCAACCAAATCGGCCAATAACACATCAGAGTTAAACTCTTTATCATTATGAAAACGGCGTTTCACTTCGTCTGCAATGCGGTCTCGACTGGCCTGAAAATCAATATATTCAAATAGTTTATGTAAAAAACTACCCGCCTGAGTGCCACGCTGAAAATTGGCTTTAATCCATGCGATCGGCTGCGCAAGCTCAATCGCCTCAACAGGTTCTTGATTGATTTCATCCGCTGCCGCTGCCTGCGCCTCAGCCATCACCACCAAGCTATCCCGAGGGCTTGTACTCGGCAGATGCTGTGCCAAACCACTAAAACTGGTTTTTGTGCGTGGGTAAAAACGGCGCACTGGAAAGTCTGCGGCCTCAATCACAACATCTTGTATTTGTTGTAATTCCAATGCCTGAGGTAAATTCAACATAGGTGCTTCCTCAGTACTGAATTGCGCTGCAATTTGCTGAGTCTGTGAGCACACCGATGCTTTTAAACGCCAGACATTTAATCCGTCCGCTTTAGGTGCAGACGGCTTCTTACTTTTGGCATCTTCATTAGGTTTAGGCTGTTTTAACATCGCATAGACCCGATAACTGGCTCGGGTTAATGCCACATACCACAAGCGATTCAGCTCGGCTAAACGACGCTCACGATGCTGCTGCATTGCTGTTGCATCCATGTCTTTATGTTTAATGGCAATGACACGTTGCTCTATGCCTTGCTCTTCCTGCGTTGCAAACACCAAAGCAGACTTATCAGGTTTTGGCGGCTGATCTGCTGACATTAAAAAGACCACTTTAAACTCAAGTCCCTTGGACTGGTGAATGGTCATCAGCTTTACACCTGCCGCGTTCGATAGCTTTCGTTCAACTTCCCAGTCACGTTCTCCAGGTGATTCAACCTGCTGCAAATACCAGTAATACAGCATGTAAGCGCCTTGATGACGCTCACTCTGCCGACTAAGCAACTCAGTTAAATGACGTAAATTCACCACATGCCGTTCATTGTCAAAGCTCTGCTTTGCCACCAGATTCTCCCAAACTTTAAATAAGTTCAGGCAGTAACTCCAAGCGGTTAAAAAGCCTTTATTGACCCACATTTCACGAATACAGTCGAAGTCATATATAAACTGCCCCAAGCCTTGTTGCTCAAGTTCAATTAACTGCTGCAGGTTATAGCCCAGCAAACGAGTCAGTAAGGCACGCTTTACTTTCGCTTCATCAAAAGGATGTAAAATTGCCGTTAAAATTGCCGCCACATCTTGCGCTAAAAATCCTCTAAAAACACTGCGCTTACTGCTCCGATTTACCCGAATACCAATACGCTCCAGCTCATATTGCACTTGATCCAGTAATTTATGACTGGTGGATAAAATCGCAATATCATCGGCCTGTAATGCAAGCTTGTCTGTAGGATGGTCAAAATATAACTGGCCTGAAATCCCCTGATTTAATAAATCACGAATTTTCCAAGCAATTTGAATAGATTCATCTTGATCATGTGCAACGGTGATCCACCGAAGCGGTGCAGGGTTGGCCTGCTGCCGATCGATTAAAGCAGGATGAGGCCGTGAACCCGCAATAACCGGATGATACGTCACCTGCTCACCAAAATTGGTATGACGTTGGAATAACTCATCCACCACGCTTACCAATTCTTTGACAGAACGATGATTTTGTCTGAGGGAATAAATGCGTCCCTGTTTTTTCAGTACATCATCACGGGCATTGTTATAGGTCAGCATATCGCCGCCACGGAAGCCATAAATCGCCTGTTTGGGGTCACCCACCATGATCATACAGCCCCGTGCATACCATTTTGGATTACGCCAAATTTGCGAGAGCATGTCATCTTGATCTTGGTTGGTATCCTGAAATTCATCCACCAAAATTAGTGGATAACGTGTATGTACAAATTGTGCAAAACGCTGTCCGCGCTCACCATGTAAAGCTTCTGCCAAAGTGCGAATTTGTTGCGCAAAGGTGGTTTCACCTTTTTGCTGCAACAACTGTGGTAAGCGCTGTTTGACTTGTTGTACCAAATAAAATTTTAAGTTGGTATCCACCAAATCTATCTGGCTTTCAAATTGCAGTTTGGCATCCGCCACCGCTTTAATTTTACGAATCACTGGATGGTCAAAAAAGGCATCCTGCACGTCTTGGGTACACGGTGCTTTGGCTTTATTAAAAATTGCCGATCTTGGCTTACCTTCAGAAGTGAGATACAACCCAAGAACTTCGTTAAACCCATCGCTTAAATGCAGATTAAAATACTGCTCTAACGGATTGTGCTGCAGCATTTCAATCAGTTTGGGCAACGTGACAGTAAATAGTGGATGTAATTTTTTCTTGTCACTGCCCGCGACATAATGGGAAAAATTAAAGCTGTATTGACCATCATAATATTCTTTTAATTCTTCAATTTGAGTGAGATCTATTGTGGCTAAATGCTGCAAGGCGACTTCTAAATCTTGCACTTCCAGTTGTACTTGCTCAATCCCCTGAATTTTTGCAGATGCAAAATTCAAACTTGTACCCACTAAACCCACATATTCAGTTGCCGATTTTAAGCGCCCACATAACAGCATATAGTCCACAACATGCTGAGGTTGTGCCTGAATCCATTCCCGCAACACATCATGTACCAATTGTTCTGTATAAACCGAAGCTTGGTCGGTAATATCGGCACGTTCAATTTTGCCACTTTCAAATGCAAATTCTCGCAACATTTTTTGGCTAAAGCTGTCTAAGGTACCCACAAACAACTCGTCTAATTGCGCAATCACCAATTGCAAACGTGAACTGGCGTAATCTACTTTTAGATGATGCTCCTGCAACACATGCTTAAGCAAAGGGTCTTGTTCTTGCTCAATTTTCTTTAAGATTTCTGGCTGAGATAAATCTAAACACGCATCAAAATATTGTTTGGTTTCCTGTAAGCGAGCACGAATTCGACTTTTTAGTTCAGCCGCAGCAGCACGGGTAAATGTTGTGGCAATCACCTGATTCGGCAAATAATCCTTAAGAAAAATTCGCACCATTAAACTGGACAAGGTATAAGTTTTACCTGTACCCGCAGAAGCCTCAATCCAGTGCAAGCCTTTAAATTGCATTTCTTGAATCGGGTCATAGCAAATTGGAAATGTGGTGGATGTATTCATGCTGACTCTCCCTGATTCGCAATTTGGCGCTGTTGGGTAATAGGCTGATACAACCGATAGCTATGCTGCTGAAATGCCTGAATCAACAATGGCTCAGTTTCACTGTCTTGAAAAATAAAGGCCCAGTCAGGGTGATTTTTTTCACTTTCGTCAATAAAGCCCCCCCGAGCTCCGCCCTGCCAATATTTGGCAAAGCTCTCTATATTCAAAACCTGTTCGAAGTCTGTATCATCCCACTCAATTTCAAATTCTTTTTTATCATTCATTTTTAGAACCAAAGCAGCAGGCAGCAACACAGGATATTGCTGTGCCTGTGCCCAAAACTCCATCCACATCGCTAAATAATCTTGTGCCTGTGCGGCATTCACCCCAGCAAAATGGATCACATCATCTTTACAGACCACGATCCGTTCCAAGTCCTGCTGCGCAGTATTTTGATATGCTACCCACAACAAATATTCCAACCAAACATGTGCATAGCGCTGTGGCGTTGCCCGTGAAGCGACCACGTTACACCAACGGGTGGTTGTCGTTGCAGGTACCTGAATGCGGATGTGCACTTGCGGAGTCATTTTCCAGACCTGCTGAGTGGTCAAGGTTTCTTGTTCTGCATATTGCATTAAAACATCACGTAAATATTGCTGCTCCTGCACCCCAGTTTTAAAAGTGGCATTCAGGGTTTTGCCTACAGGCAAAGTATCTTGCAATAAACTTTTTGCTTCTTGTGTGCCGTACTTAAGTAAAAAGTCTCGCACAGCGTATTTTTCCAAACCATTTAAAATCAACGGTTCTTGATTGAGCGCAGCTGTATCTGACTTTAGATTATTCACACCAATGGCTTTTAAATAGGCACGGGCAGGGAAACAAACATCTTTAATCCACTGCGTACTGTCTAGCACCACCACATCTTGTGGCAATGATGGATATTCACAAAACCATGCTTCACGCGGTGTAGTACCCTGCTGCATTTGTTTGGCCACCCGATACCACTGGTCTTTAAAGCGAATTTCACGGCTTTCGGCAAAACGCTGCTGATCGAAAGGCTGTAAGCTATGCAAGTGATAAATTGGCAGCAACTGCACTGGAATATCAACACCTTGCACTTTGATATTTTTAGAAACTTCACCTTCGGGATGTTTCACAATAAAAGCCAGATGCTGTACAAATTCCTGTACCACCACAGAGGGATCACGCACCTCGCCATCGCTCACATCAAAGCCGTTATAGAACAGCCAAACACTGTCCTGAGCCAGCAAAACACTGTCTAAAAAAGCGCCTTGATCATCATCTAGCCGTGAACGATCTCCAAGCTGAGGCTTCAACAACTGCATCAAATCAAAAGGCAGTTGCTGATCACGACTTGGAAATACACCATTGTCCAAATTCAACATCACAATCAGTTTATAAGGCAGTGGGCGTATCGCACCAATTTGACTAAAAGTAATCGCCCCCGATGGACTGGCTTGCTCGAGTTGTGTTTCAAGCTGCGCTGTTATTTCTTGCAAAATATAGTCTAAGGGTAAGCTTAAATGACGGATGTCATGTCCCGATTGCTCATCAAAATAACTGGCCAAAGTCAGCATACGGTCATGCTTTTGCACCAAACCAAAGACCGAGGCTAGTACATCTACACCTGCATCCTGAAACTCACTGACATCTTGCATCAGTTGTTTCAGCCAGAACTCTACCGTTTCTGACTGACCCAATTCATGCTGAATTAACCAGTCACGGCGTGCCGCAAAATCTTGATAAATTTGTACAAGTTTGAAGACCAGCTCAAAATCATCGGGCTGTACATCGGCATAACTTAAGGTCTGATTGACCACGCAATGTTCAGGGACGGCTACCCCTAAAGCCAAACGGTCTAAAGCAAATTTGAGGGTAAATCTGTAATCCTGATCGCCTGCGCTCAAACTACGGCGCAAATGTTCTGCATCTAAACCTCGCTTAAACCCCGCTTCAGACAATAGCGTATTCATACGTTCAATATGATTTAAGTTCAACGCATAACGCTGCTGCGTGGCGGCCAAACTGAGCCAGTCACTAAACTCTTCAAAACTAAAGCGTCCCTGAACCAAAGTGATCCGCCCAGTGACTGCACGCCAAGCATTGTGAATATCAAGGGAGCTAATCCCTGCTATTTGAATGGGCAAATAGACACTGTCTTGACTGAGTTGATGTGCGAGTCCCGCTTGACTCTGTTGGCCTTTTTGCTGCCCTTTCTGATATAAATCGCGCTCGCTTGGCGGTGCAGCGAAGACACTCCGAATTAACGACTCTTGTTCTTTCAGTTTCGGACTAAGCACCAAAATATCACTGGCTTGACGGCTATCATCTTGGCCTAGCCATGCAATTAAGCGATCTTTTAGAACTTCCAGCTGACGCAAACTCGAATGACAAACATGAATTTCGATGGAATCATCTTCAGGGTCTAAGCAATACGACTGTGCTGCAGGCACTTCTAAATTCAATACATCGGACTGAATTTTGCCCAATAAATGTTGAGGATATTGTTCATGGAACTCATCTACCCATTCGCCTTCCTCACCACTCGACAAAACCGAAAGCAATGAAAAATGGTCCCGTGCCTGTTTGCCAAATCGTGTCAGCAGCGGATGGTGTGATTCACGCATATCGGCATTAAAATGCCCATTATATTTTTCAATATACGCCGCAATGTCATCATCGCTCACGGTCTTGTTCTGTTTTTCCATCTCACGAACAAAGCGGTCTTTAATACGTGCATCGACCCGTAACTTCCATTTTGGATCGACCATATCGGCCCAGTATTCTTGCGATGGGTTGTAATGCAGAATAAAAATATCCATATACTGCGCTAAACGGCGCATAAAATATAACTGGCTCGGCGGCAAATCCAAGACAGTAAAAATCACCAGTTGCTGAGGAAGCTTATTGATACAAGAATTTGGGTTTTCAGGTGTGCCCAAGGCCTGCCAAAATTGCCGATCAATCTCCTGCATATTTTCAAAATCGGCATGAAAAATATGCGACCACAACCAGCTTTGCCACTGTTCTAATTCTTCTGCCTGCTCCTGCGTAAATGCTGCAAGCGCTAAGGCCGCCTGTTTCTCTTCTTCAGTATCAAAGCTTTTAGGGACATAAATCTGCTGCTTTAAATCCAGATGTTGCTGCTGCCCCCAAATCGACAGCCAATTACTTTGACATTGGCAGGTTCCTGCACAGCCTTTTTGGCAAAAGCCACGATAAGCCATGTAGTTACTGAACAAGCGCGACACTTTGTCTGCCACCCAGTACAGCATATTTTGTTTTTTTAGCTGCCGCTCTGAGTCCGACTGTAGTGATGCTGCACTGTCATAAATTCGCTGAATTAAACGGTATAAAGCATGCTCAGTTTCTAATGGGTTCTGTTCATGTTGGATCCAAGGCTGTAAGTCATAGAATACACGCCACTGCATCACAATACGTGGAATATTCGCCTGCCTTACACGGTCTTTATCTTCCAGTACTGCCTGATAAGCTGCCCACTGAAACGCCCGAATACGATGATGAAACTGAGTATTGGCACTAATGCCCTGTTGTTCAGCAATCTTTTCAGTCAGCCACGTTGCTACAGCAACCGAAGGCACAATAAAATGCTGGGTTTTAAGTACCTGTAAGGGATTCAATGTCGGCTGACGTATGCTGTTCAGCATCTTTTCAAGCAAAACTTCTATACGCTGACTTTGTATGACATGAATCGCCATAAATACTTATTCCTTATTTTTTAAAAATGAATAAAATGCTAAATACAACAAAAGAATAAAGATTATTTACTATACTTTCACAACACGCTATGCCACCTTAAAAGCATATTTTCATTCATGACTTGATTCAAAAAATGCTTTGAATAAAGTAGCTTAATGATAGCAAATAGCAAAACATTAGGTGCCATTTTAGAGTTATATATATGATAAAAAGAGATACCGTCCCAGATTCGATTGATCCAAGCTTAGATTTGGAAATGATTCGTGCAGAATGCCTAGAACTGGTCAAAAAACGTGCCTATTTTTCTGCAGGCGCAGCCGTGATTCCAGTCCCTTTTTTAGATGTCGTGATTGACGTTGGCATCTTGTCGCAACTGATTCCCGAAATTAATGCACGCTTTGGATTATCACCTGAGCAAGTCAGTGTTTACGACCCAGAAACCCGAAAAGTGCACTGGAGCGAATTGCGTAAACGTGGCGTTGAATTTTCAGGTTTAGTCGTGGCACGTACCGCAGTGAAAAAATCTCTGAATAATGTTGCAGCCAAGTACATCACCAAACAAGTTACCAAGTTTATTCCACTGGGTGGACAAATGGTGGCAGCAGGTTTGGGTTATTTTATTATGAAAAAAATTGCCGAAACCCATGTTGAAGAAAGCTACAAACTGGCCAAAAGCATTCAGCTCAAACAAGCCAAAGTTGTGAATGCTTAAGCTGCTCCAAAACTAATTTCGACTTCATTTAAACACTCATACGAACATTCACGCCAAGGCAGATTAATCTGCCTTGAGTTGTTTTAAAATGGTTCTTAAAATTTCTAGACGAGCTGCATTTTTGTCATTGCTTGGAATAACGTACCACGGTGCATATTCCGTACTGGTACGTTGCAGCATATCTGCCGCAGCCACCAAATAGTCATCCCAACGACCACGGTTACGCCAGTCTTCATCGGTAATTTTAAAGCGTTTGTGTGCAGTTTCTTGACGCGCCTTAAAACGCTGTTCTTGTTCGTCTTTATCAATCGCCAGCCAAAACTTAATCACCACCGTTTGATGATCATTTAAATCTTTTTCAAAACGGTTAATTTCATCATAGGCACGTTGCCATTCCAACGGACTGATTAAGCCTTCCACCCGCTCGACCAAAACACGCCCATACCAAGAACGATCAAAAATGTTAATTTTCTCTTCGGGCAGAATCTTAGTCCAGAAACGCCATAAATACGGGCGACTGATTTCAAAGGCTTCTGGCGCACTAATGGTATAAATTTCGTATTCGCGTGGATCCAGTTTTTTCACAATGCGTTTAATGGCACCGCCCTTACCTGCGGCATCCATCCCTTCAAATACAATACTGACGTTACGATTATCAAAACGCAGTGCATCTGCCACTTTTTTCGTGAGTTTTTTTAATTCAGCTTTATATTCATCATCTGCCACCGCCTCAGATACAGGATTCAATAAAACTTCAGGAATTTCTGCAGGCTGCCAAGTAATGCCAGAGCTGGTCGGATGTGTAGGACAATGTTTCAGTGCACGTAAAATATGTTGTGCAAACTGCTGATCACGTACGGTTTCATCTTCACAATCAATCATGATCCAGTCGTCAGTAAAACGCTGACGCAGTTTTTGCAAGCTGTCATATTGCTTTTTATTACGCCAGTCTAAGCCATGTAATTTGTGCCAATGCACTTCGCTCGGCTCCATATCATCCAAGCGTTTTTGCAATGATTTCCATGACAGATCAAACCAAATTTTAATCACATCAACATGGTTATTTTTTAAATCTTCTTCAAAGGCCCGCATTTTCTCAACATAGTTGTCGAACATGGTGTCATCAATTTGCTTAGACACATGCATAGCGGTACTTAACAAGTCGCTGTACCAATTGCCAAACATCACCATCATTTGACCTTCGGCAGGGATAAAACGTGCATAAGGCTGCCACAGTGCCTGTTTAGGATTAAACGGATGCGGTGCATCGGCTTTTACACGTAAATAGCGTGGGTCAACCCATTCTCTTAATTGTTTAACCGACTCACCTTTACCCGCCAACTCAATACCGCTCACCAAAATCAGCAAACTTTTGGCGTTCTTTTCACCTTTGGTATTTTTTAAGGCATATTGTGCTTCAATCAGCTCGACTGAAAGTTGTTCTTCTTCCATGAGTTTAAATTCAGTATTTGCTTTTGACATCATCTGCTCTGTTCTTGTGTTATTTTATCAGTATACGAATATCGACTCATTTTTTAACAGTTTTTATCAGGTTTTTGTTTATAAATTCAACACACTGACTCGTTGCTTTCTGAATTGTGTGTAATTTGTCATAGCTCCAAAGTCGAACTCACTTTAAGATTTGCCTATTCAAGACAATAATGAGACATCCTATGTCTAAACTTGCTGCTTTAGATGAGCTGTTAGAACTGTATTATCAATTTAAATATCATAAAAATCCTGTTTTATTTCAACGCTTACAAGATGTGCAAGCATGGCAAAAACAGCGTATGCAGCGTACTCACGCCCAGCAGTTTGCAGAAAAACAGAATGTATTAATGGCAGACTACTTTTTAAACCGTTTATACGGCGGCCCCGATTTTGACGCTTTGGCAGGTCAAATTGCACGACTGCTCAAATATGCACATAAGGCTGAAAAAATCATTCCTGAAAATGCGATTAAAACTGGCACATCTGGTGTGAGTCTAGCCATTCTTGCGGTACAGCTTGATGAACAGGTCGCAGCGCAGTTGCTACAGGACTATCCTGAAAATATGCCCTTAAATGATGAAATGATGCGTTTGACTTATTTAAAGCTCGATCAAGGCGAAGCTCGCTTAAAACAATTAACCATGCTTGATGAGCTGGGTAAAAATCTAGATAAATACATGCGTTCTTTTGTGGTATATACCGCATTTAAAATGTGCAAGGGTGCAGCTCAAAAATACAGTTTTCAAATCATGTATGAATTTATGCAAGATGGTTTCTTAGCCATGAAACCCCTCAAATCTGCAGAAAAGTTTGTGAAACAATTCACAGCCACAGAACGCGAGATTATTGCCAAAGTCCATGCAGGTGACTTACATCCCTTTCAATCGTAGGCATGTTTACTCAGTTGATCTTTAAGCTATCTGTCAGCTCAAGCAGAGGATTGCTTATTCTGTGAAATAGCCAACAATTCCGCGCATGGCTAGCGCACTATTTGATTTTTTCTGTATATTATTCATAACAATTGCATGATGATTACTGTACAAGTGCTTAGAATCTGTCATCATGCATACACTGCAGCCTTAAGCCTTTTTATCTGAGGAGTGACTCCAATGTCGAATGAAAATCAAATGCCTACCGCTACTCCCGAGTCGGCACAACCAACAGACAAAGTGAGTCCATTCTTAACAGAGCCTCTACCACAAGGCGCTCCACAAGGTCAGCAACAATCTTTAGAACAAAAATTAACGGACACCTCTGTGACAGGTGCAGTGCCAAAATATAATTTGCCACGTGGTGCCAATACAGGCAATGTTGGCCCGACCACACACTTTGGTTATCAAACTGTGAGCAGTGAAGATAAAGCTCAAAAAGTCGCAGAAGTCTTCCATTCGGTTGCCAGCAAATACGACATTATGAATGACTTAATGTCATTTGGTATTCACCGTTTATGGAAGCGCTTTGCGATTAATATGTCAGGTGTACGCCGTGGTCAGCGTGTACTGGATATTGCGGGTGGCACAGGTGATTTAGCCAAAGTATTCAGTCGTGAAGTTGGCCCTACAGGTCATGTCGTCCTCTCAGATATTAACGAATCTATGTTAAATGTGGGGCGTGACCGTCTGATTGATGCGGGTTGTACCAATGTCGATTTTGTACTGGCCAATGCCGAAACTTTAGAACCTTTTGAAGACAACAGCTTTGACTTGCTCACGATTTCTTTTGGTTTGCGCAACGTGACCGATAAAGATGCAGCCTTAGCCGCAATGTACCGTGTACTTAAGCCAGGTGGCCGTTTATTAATTCTAGAATTCTCTAAACCCGTCTTTGAGCCATTCTCTAAGCTGTACGACTTATATTCATTCACTGCACTGCCAATCATGGGTAAAATTGTTGCGAACGATTCTGAAAGCTATAAATACTTAGCAGAGTCTATTCGTATGCACCCAGACCAACGCACCTTAAAAGGTATGATGGAACAAGCAGGTTTCCAAAACTGTGACTACCACAATCTTACGGGTGGTATTGTTGCCGTTCACCGTGGTTTTAAACTCTAAGGCGGCGCACAATGTGGTCTATTCTTGCCCTTGGTGCTGTAGAACGACTCATTCACCATATTATTGATTTGGATGCAATTACTCGCATCCAGCTCAACCAACTGCACGGCAAAATGTTACGTGTAGTGCTCGACTCACCACAACTTTCGGTAGATGTGTTTTTTGACGACAATAAAGTCCGTTTAGAACCAACTGTAACAGGTCACAGTGAGCGTGCATCTATTTTTGAACAACGTCCTTTTGATCAAGCCGAAAATATCAGTGCTGCCACGGCAACGCTGCATGTGAAGAATGTGGTGCAATTGCTCAAACTGTTGCTGTCAGATGAAGTGGGCAATATTCCACTGCAAGGTGACTATCATCTGTTGCAAGATATTCAGCGTATTATGCAACAGGCCGAACCAGACTTGGCAGCGCATTTAAGCCCTTGGATTGGCCCTGCATTGGCGCATGAAATTGGTAAAATTCAGCTTGCACCGAAACATTTAAAACGCAGCCTGCACAGCCATTTATTTTTTGCTGAAGATGCCTTAAAAGAAGACAGTGGTCTATTTGCCCCACGCTGGCAAATGGATGACTTGCAACAAGACACTCGCATTTTCCAGCAAAACTTAGACCGCGCTGAAGCTAAAATTCAACAGCTACAGGCGCAGCTTGATGCAATGCCAGAAACGGCTTCTGATACTTCAAACTCCACTCAGCCCTAGGAAATAAGTCTTTATGATTCCGCACGTTTCACGTTTACTCGAACTTTGGCGCATTGCCGCGCACTATAGACTCGACACGTTGTTTCCTGCGGAAGAACTACCAGAAAAGGCTCGACATGCGCTGAGTTTGATTCGCATGCACCCTGCGGCATGGTCAAGTAAAGAGCGTAAAAACCCGCTTAAGCTCAAAGAAGCCCTAGAAGAAATGGGGCCACTGGCTATTAAACTTGGTCAGTTGTTGTCTACTCGTCGTGACCTGATTCCACCTGAAGTTTTACAGCAATTGGTCTTGCTGCAAGACCGTGTCAAACCTTTTGGTTCTGATGTGGCACAAATGCGGATTCAGCAATCACTCAAGGCAGACATCAACACCCTATTTGCCCGTTTTGATGAGCAGCCTTTAGCAGCAGCATCCATTGCACAAGTACATACAGCGGCTTTGCATGATGGCCGTGAAGTGGTGGTGAAAGTCACCCGCCCCGATATTCGCCAGCAAATTTTGCAAGATTTTGAAATTCTGGAATGGCTAGGTGCTGCACTAGAAAAACGCCTAGAAGCTGCACGCGCTTTGCATTTGTCTGAAATTATTCAGGACTATCGTCAAATTATTCTAAATGAACTGGATTTGACCTTAGAAGCAGACAATACTCGCCGCATGCGCCACTACTTTACAGGCTCAAGCATGATGTACGTGCCTGAAGTCTATATGGACAGTAAAGATGTCATGGTGGCAGAGCGCATTACTGGTGTGCCAATTTCCGACACAGCAACCTTTGACCGTTTGGGCATGGATCGTGCCGATTTGGCTGAAAAAGGCCTAACCATTTTCTTTACCCAAGTGTTCCGTGACAACTTTTTCCATGCCGACATGCACCCAGGCAACGTCTTTGTGGAAACCATTAATCCCAACAATCCGCGTTTTATTGCCCTGGATTGTGCCATTATGGGGGAGTTGTCCAAGCATGACCAAATGACTGTGGCGCGCATGCTACTTGCAGTCATGAACAGCAACTTCATGCAGTTGATTCAAGTAGTACATCAGGCAGGTTGGATTCCACCAGGCACAGATCAAGATGCCTTAGCCCGTGAAATGCGCCGTACTGTCGGGCCAATGGTGTCTAAACCAATGCACGAATTGGACTTTGCAGGCATCCTGATTCAAGTCATGGATATTGCACGCCGTTTCCATTTGGAAATTCCACCGCAATTGATGCTGCTACTTAAAACTTTGGTACATGTTGAGGGCTTGGGAACAGACTTATACCCTGAACTGGATATTTGGAAACTGGCAAAACCAATTTTGACCGACTGGATTAAAGCCAATATGAATCCTGTCAAAAATGTCAAAGAAATTGGTCAGCAAATTCCTGACCTGCTGTTGGGTGCGCAAGACTTGCCAAGTTTAATGATTGACAGTTTAAATGGACTTAAAAACCAGTCAGCGTGGCATTCTAAACAATTGCATGAATTACAAAGCATGCGCTTGCAAATGGAACATCAGCAAAAACGCAGTTGGATTTTTGGCAGCATCATGGCCATTTTCCTATCCATTGCAATTATTGCACCGTGGTATGTGTCTATTGTGTTGATTGCCTTAGCAAGCTTTTTGGCGGTTTGGCGCGTAGTCAAATAAAGTTACATTGTTTGATCAGCAGATCATCAATATTTAAAATCCTGCTTTAAAAGCAGGATTTTTTATCCTCTAAATATCAGCATCACCACAAACAGCTCTATGACTGATCAGTCACCAAGTGATGCCTCTCGCCATTGCTGCAAAAATCTCCACGACTACAATTAATGCACATTTGTAGCGTTATAGATTAAGCATGACTCAGATTTTGCATAAACGTGCCCCTGCCCTCAGTATCCGTGCAGGACATTTGGCCCGCCAACTGATTGAACAAGAAGGTTTACACGCCCAACAGGTTGATATTATTCCTGGTGCAGCAGGTGGCCCCAAAGGCATTGGCATACAAGGGCTAGATCAAGCAATTTTTGGTGAGTTTTTTGCCCAATCCCCTAAACGCCGTACTGTTGTCGGTTCTTCCATTGGTAGCTGGCGCTTTGCCAGTATTTTGGCTTGGGGTGCAAAACAAGGTACTGAGCGCCTGTCCGATTTATACACCAACCTATATTTTCATAAAAAAATGTCACGCCAAGAGGTGGCTGATATTTGTCAGAACATGCTGTTTGAACTGATTCAAGGACAGCAACAACAACTGATTAACCACCCTGACTATCACCTGACAGTCATTTCAGTCAAAGCTCAGCATATTTTCCAAAGTGACCAAGCCTTACCTTTGCTCGCTTCTGTGGCAGGAATTATTGGTAGCAATGCCATTGCACGTAAATACAACCGCTTGTTTATGCAACGGGTCATCAGCCAACCTGCGCAAGGGCAACAGTTTATGGTTGAGGATGATTTTGTCACCCATTACCAAGCCCTAAATGAGCAAAATGTCGCACCGTGGCTACTCGCCTCAGCGTCTATTCCAGGGGTGATGTCTGCTATTCGTGACATTCCTGATGCGCCAGTGGGCAGTTATCGGGATGGTGGCTTGATTGACTACCACTTAGATTTGCCATACCAGAGTCAGGGCATCGTGCTGTATCCACACTTTACTGACAGCATCACCCCGGGCTGGTTCGATAAAATGTTGAAAAACCGCAAGGCCAATCCTGAAAATCAGGCACGGACACTTTTACTATCACCTTCGGCAGAATATTTGAGCAGCCTGCCTTTAGGCCGTTTGCCAGATCGTAAAGACTTCACTTTAAAAGGTCTAGATCAAGCGCAGCGAATTCGCTTATGGAAACAGTCCGTAGCGGAAAGCCAACGTTTGGGCGATGAATTCTTGGAAATGGTGGAAAAACAAAACTTCCCGCAGTTTATGCAAACGCTTTGACAGCATAAATCTAGCAAGATAATTTAGGTAAATTGTCCTGAATCACGTACACTATAGGGACGATGCAAAATCGTGCGCTTAGAAAATGGCGTCCATACAATTTAAATTAATTTTGGTGAACAACTCATGAATAACTTGCAATGGCTCGATGAAGTAAAATTTAACGAACAAGGATTAGTGCCTGCCATTGCACAACATCATCAAACAGGACGTGTGTTGATGGTGGCATGGATGAACCGTGAAGCATTGGCACTGACTGCTGAAAAAAATCAGGCCGTATATTTTTCACGTTCACGCAATAAATTGTGGCACAAAGGTGAAGAATCTGGACACTTTCAGACTGTGCATGAAATTCGCCTAGACTGCGATGCCGATGTCATCATTCTACAAATTGAACAGCATGGCGGCATTGCCTGCCACACAGGTCGTGAATCTTGTTTCTATCGCAAACTCACAGCCAACGGCTGGGAAATTGTAGATGCACAACTGAAAGACCCAAATCAAATTTACGGTGAACAAGCCGCCAATGCCCACACGCAGGCCATGAGTCAGTCTAAGGCACAAGCTGAGCAAGTTGAAGTTTTGGCCTATTTAGGGCAAATGATGAGCGAGCGTAAAACCGCCAATCCTGACTCTTCTTATGTAGCAAAGCTGTACCACAAAGGCTTGAACAAAATTTTGGAAAAAGTCGGTGAAGAAACCGTAGAAGCGATTATTGCAGCCAAAGACTTCAACACCGAAGCCAATGCCAACAATAAAAATGACCTAATTTATGAAGTGGCCGATTTATGGTTCCACAGCATTGTGATGTTGGGTTATTTCGACATTGAGCCGCAAGTGGTACTGAATGAATTGGCACGTCGTCAAGGCTTATCTGGCTTAGTTGAAAAAGCCAACCGCAGCCACTAACGCTTAATTAAAACCAACGCTGATCTGTGTCTGTCATTATCAAGCCCAGCCCGACCTATGAGCAAGCCACTGCCATAGACAACGCACGTCTGGGTAAATCCTTTAAAGTGATTGCCTATGCAGGCACAGGTAAAACCACGACCTTACAAATGATCAGTGATGCCATGCCTGAGCGGCGTGGCATGTATTTGGCTTTTAACAAAGCCATTGCCTCTGAAGCACAGAGTAAATTTCACCGTCAGGTCGATTGTCGCACTTTCCACTCGCTTGCTTACCGCAGCGTTCCACGTGGAGTCACCGACAAATTACGTCTGCCACGCTTAAGCCCTAGCTTTATTGCAAAAGAGTACCGTTTAGAGCCAATTACCCTTAGACGGATGATGGGCGGACGTTATGAAAAATATGTGCTGATGCCAAGTCGATTAGCAAGCTTGGTCGCAAATGCAGTCAGTTATTTCTGCTCGACCAGTTCACAATACCCTGCCCCACGGCATTTACAAGCACCTAGTTGGTTGCACCCAGACGACATCGACACTTTACAAAAACATCTTTACCCTGCGGTAGAGCGGCGTTGGCTGGAGTCGATTGACCCCAATCATCAGGCTGGTATTGGGCACGATATTTACCTCAAACTTTGGGCTTTGTCTGAACCGAACATTCCTGCCGATTATGTCCTGTTTGATGAAGCGCAAGATGCTGACCCGCTCATGTTGGGTATTTTACTCAAGCAACGCAATACGCAGGTAATTTATGTGGGCGATGCACACCAGCAAATTTACGCATGGCGTGGTGCAGTCAATGCCATGCAACAACTGCCCTTGCCTGAATCACGCCTGACCACATCTTTCCGTTTTGGTGAAGAAATTGCGCTGACGGCCAATGCCATTTTAGGCGGACTGAATGAAACCGTGCCTTTGCTTGGTAATCCGCAACTACACTCAAAAGTAGTGAACAAGCCACACACCAAAATGCGTGATGCAATTTTATGCCGCACCAATGCCCGTGCTATGGAATTGTTACTGGCAGGTTTGGTGCATGGCGATAAAGTCAGTTTACAGGCTGACCATGTGCGTTTAAACCGTTTTGTTGATGCTGCTGCAATGCTAAAACAAGGCAAACGTGTGACTGATGTGCCTGAACTGGCTTGGTTTAACTCATGGCATGATGTCCATGAATATTGCGAAACCAACGATGGCAGTGACATCAAACCCTTGGTAAAACTAGTGGATGATCACGGAACCGACCCACTCAAACGGGCACTGGCTAAAATTACCCCGATTGACCAAGCTGACTATATTATTTCGACAGCACATAAAGCCAAAGGTCTGGAATGGAATCGGGTACATATTGAAGATGACTACCAGTTTAAGCTGAATGACAAAGAACATAAAATTAGTGATGAAGAGTTAAGATTACTGTACGTGGCCTGCACACGTGCTAAAGTAAGTTTAAATATTCATCATATTTACGATTTGGTACAACAACTGAAAATAAAAATGCCGACATCGTTACGCAAAGCGGTGGGGTAACTGCAGCAGGTGCGCTATGAAAATTACATCGGTTCATTTCAGACACATCACCCATTTTGCTGACTTAAAACTTGAACTGAATTATCACGATCTTCCCATCACCCTTATTTTAGGAGACCAAAGTGCGGGGAAGACTTCGCTATTACGCTTTAGTTATCAGGCACTGACTTGGTTTGCTGCACGTTATAAAGATTTACGCACTGCGGGTTTGGTCATGCAAGATCAAGATATTATGCAAACGCGCTTACAAGCAAAAATTGATGTGTGTGTGGAGATTCCAGCAGAAATTGGCAGCCTAGCAGAATCAAGCAACACACAAATTGAAAATACTCAACACTGTGACTGGCAACTCTATAAAACCCTGAACAGCAATGCTGTTGGGGTGAGCACAGTAGAAACCGCTAAACTGGAAAAAATGGTGCAGCTCTATCAGCATGCTATTCGACATGACCCAATGCAAGGTTTACCGCTGATTGCCTACTACCCTGCGGAACGCTTTGTAAATGAAGTCAATTTACTCAATAAAAATAACCCACTGATTTTACAGCCTGGGCATGCCTACGAAATTGCAGCGATTCCTTTCACCACCTTTAGCCGTTTTTTTGAGTGGTTACGGGAAATTTCTGATATTGAAAATGCCCAAAGTGCGCAATTGCTACACAAGTTGTATCAGCAACAGCAAAGTGAGTTGCCACAGGCACTAAATCAGTCGCTATTACATGCTTACTCACACATGCATGCGCCCAGTTTGCAAGCACTCAAAGATGCCTTACAAATTGTACTGCCTGAAATTGAAGATATTTATCTGCAATATTTGCCAAAGCTACAACTCATGGTGCGTTGTCAGGGCAAAGAATTATTGTATCAACAACTATCGAACAGTCAGCGCAACTGGATTGCATTAGTTGGGGATATTGTACGGCGTTTATGTCTACTCAATCCGAACAGCCTTTATCCGTGTACAGAAGGTGACGGCATTTTATTGATTGATCAGATTGACCATCAACTGGATCAATCACATGCTGCACAAATTTTGATGCGTTTGCATCAAGCTTTCCCACGCTTGCAAATTATTGCCACAGGTAACCGTAGCGAACTTTTAGAACAGGCTGAACGCTTTCAGTGCCTAAAACTGGAACACAAACAATTAAACACTATTCATTGGCAAAGCCTACAGCCACAGTTTGCACAAATTTATGCAGATTTACTGGAAACCAGCGTTTCAGAAGATAACTCGCTACAAGAAATAAAAACTGAAGCACAAATAACCAGTGAAATTTGGCAGCAGATTCAAAACCATTGCAGTCCAGAGCAAAAACAGGAACTGCTACGTCGTTTGCAAAATGAAGATAGCCAAGCAACAACTGATCAGCTACCTGACTCAATCTAAGCTAAAACTCCAGCTTGATGCAGAGCATGACCATTTATTTTGTACAAAATTTAAGGTTAAGCAGAATATTTCAATAAAATTCAGGGCAAGATGCTTTGGGTCTGTACCATCGGGTATATAATGACTTCGCTGTATGCAGAAAAAATTGATGTTGTTTTATTCATGTAATAAAATCAGATTAATTTTAAACTTTTATAGTAAAATCCGATTTTGCTGTAGTTTTTTAAGTTGCGCAATACAACTTTTTTATATTTTGAATCGTGTCTATCGACCTTTTCATACACGGTGAGTGCTGTAAACTAAAATGCAGCAGGTGTGACATCAAATAAGAAAATAGCCTGACTATTTTCTTATTGAACGGATGCATCTAACAGATTTTTAAGCACAGCATTAGCCAAAACCAAGCACAACCCAGTTCGCTGCTTCATACAGCGAAAGATGAGCATATTTTGCTGTCTAAGGTCATGCGGCAAGGCAAAATTGATTTTTGCATAGGCTGTTTCTGACCCATGCTGCAACCAATATGCTGGTCAAAACAATAGACAACGTGTCCACTGGCACGACCAATTGGCTTTCAAGATTGAGTCTTTTGGATGGCATGTTGCTGTCCTGTAATCCTTGAAAGATAAGATTCATCCTTAGGTTTCAAACCTATTCACGACAATGGATATGAGTGTGCTACCGATTATTATATTGTTACCGTTAGTACTAGGCACAACCCTTGTCTCGTGGCTGAAACAGTTTTCGCGCGGGGTAACGGCTTTAGGGGCAATTGGAGTCAGTCTCAGCAGCCTTATTCTGCTACTGACTCAAGCAAAAGCGGTCTTTAATGGCGCAACGATCATTCAAACATGGTCTTGGCTCCCTCAGTTAGGGATTGATTTAAGCTTTCGTCTAGACGCTCTAGGTCTGTTATTTTCTTTGCTAATTACGGGCATCGGTACGCTCATTTTCATCTATGCGTATTATTATTTAAGCCCTCAAAATTCACTCAGTAAGCTGTATGTGCTGCTCATGCTGTTTATGGCTGCCATGCTGGGCATCTCCCTGTCCAATAACCTAATTTTACTGCTGACGTTTTGGGAACTGACCAGTATTTCCTCATTCTTGCTGGTGGGTTACTGGAGCAATTATGAAGCTGCACAACGCGGCTCACGCATGGCACTCACCATTACTGGCATGGGTGGGCTGGCCATGCTCGGTGGTTTCGTGCTGTTAGCACAAATCACAGGCACTTACCAAATTGATCAAATTTTAATGATGACTGAGCAAATTCAGCAGCATCATTTATTTGTACCGACATTATTACTGATTTTATTGGGTGCATTTACCAAAAGTGCGCAATTCCCATTCCATTTCTGGCTTCCGAATGCCATGGCTGCACCGACACCCGTATCGGCCTATCTGCATTCAGCCACAATGGTCAAAGCAGGGATTTTCTTAATTGCACGCCTATTGCCAATTTTTGCTGGGGCAGCGCTGTATCATAATTTGGTCACTTTTATTGGCTTGTTTACCCTATGTATGGCCGCCTTCTTTGCCATTTTCAAAGAAGACTTAAAAGGTTTATTGGCATACTCCACCATCAGCCATTTAGGGCTAATCATGTGTTTGCTCGGCATTGGTTCACCACTGGCAGTGGCAGCAGCAATCTTCCACATCATTAACCATGCCACCTTTAAAGCTGCGCTGTTTATGATTGCGGGAATTATTGACCACGAATCAGGTACCCGCGATTTACGCAAACTCAGTGGTTTGTGGCAATTGCTACCGTTTACCGCCACCTTAACCATGATCACCGCAGCTTCAATGGCAGGTGTACCACTGACCAATGGCTTCTTGTCCAAAGAAATGTTCTTTACCGAACTACTGGCCAATTTGTCAGGCCCTGTCATGCTCATCTCTGCGTTGGTTGCCACACTAGCGGGTATTTTTGCGGTCGCCTATTCTATTCGCCTAGTACATGGCGTGTTCTTTGATGGCCCAATTGGTAAAGATGTACCGAATAAAGATGCACATGAGCCGCCTTTTGGGATGCGTGCACCAGCAACACTCTTGGCGATCTTATGTATTTTAGTCGGTATCTTGCCTGCATTATTGGTCGAACACATAGTCAATAGCACCACACGTGCCAGTACCCAACTGCTCAACTTTGAAGGTGCACATTTAGCCATTTGGCATGGTTTTAATGTACCCCTATTAATGAGTGCGATTGCTCTGCTAGGCGGGATCATCTTCTATTTCTCGCTCGCCAAAGGTGGAAAAATCCGTGAAATTGACCTCGACCCACACTTGGGGCAATTCCAAGGCAAACTGCTGTTTGAATCATTTTTAAAGCACCTGCTACAAGTTTCACGCAAAATCAAACGTAAAACTGAAAATGGTTCACTACAAAGCTATTTGGTGTGGATTATTGTGTTTACCGTGTTTATAGTCGCCACACCTTTGTTGAATCAAGGGTTAAGCACAGGTACACGTGAACTGACCCATGCGCCACTGATTGCTATAGTCTTGTGGTTATTGCTGTTCTCTGCATGTTGGATGATGCTGTGGTTCCACCATGAACGCATCAAGGCTGTCTTAATCAGCGGTGCGGTTGGTTTAGTCGTAACCATGATTTTTGTGGGGCTTTCTGCACCTGATTTGGCACAAACTCAAATCACGGTGGATGTCGTCACCACTGTTTTATTGTTAATGAGCCTATCCCTACTCCCACAATTAACCCCGTATGAGTCAAGCAGTTCACGTCGCTGGCGAGATGCCTTAATTGCGATTGGTGGCGGGATTGGCATTGGCTGGATTGCATGGTTGGTGATGACCCGTGACCATAACTCAATTTCATGGTTCTTCAACCAGCAGTCCATTCCTTTGGGTGGCGGTACCAACGTGGTTAACGTAATTTTGGTCGACTTCCGTGGTTTCGATACCTTTGGTGAAATTACCGTATTGGGCATTGCCGCAATTGGCACACTATGCCTCATGGATGGCATGCGTACACACGGCACCATTATGACCCAAGGCCTGACCTACCGCTTTAACCCATCTCCATTGATGTTGCGTATTACCGCTTCGTGGATTTTACCAATCGCATTGGTGGTGAGTCTGTATATTTTCTTGCGTGGTCACAACTTACCGGGTGGCGGCTTTATTGCAGGTTTAATTACCGCTATGGCTTTAATCATCCAATACATTGCGCTAGGGCAAGATCAAACCGAACAAATGCTAAAAGCCAAATCTGGACGTTTATACGAAATCTGGATTGGCATCGGTTTAAGTGTTGCTGGGCTGACTGGGCTTGCTGCATGGTTCTGGGGACGTCCATTCTTGACCAGTGCACATATTTATGTGAATCCACCGCTGATTGGTGAATTACATCTGGCTTCTGCGGCCTTGTTTGATGTTGGGGTTTATCTGACTGTGGTCGGCGCAGTGATGCTGATGATTTCCGTCTTGGGCGACTCACGTCACTCTGGCATGTCTGGCCCACTTCCAAAGGAGTAATGCAATGATTAGTCTTGAAATTTTAATTGCGTCTGCCATTGGAATGTTAGTCGCGACAGGTATTTATTTAATTTTACGTGCCCGTACCTTTCCTGTGGTACTGGGCTTGGCCATGATTGGCTATGCGGTCAATATCTTCTTATTCAGTATGGGACGTATTCAATTAAATGCGCCTGCTATTTTGACCGAAGCCAGTAAAACCAGTGACCCACTCCCACAAGCTTTGGTTTTAACAGCCATTGTCATTGGTTTTGCTACCACTGCCTTTATTGTGCAATTGGCACTGCGCAGTCGCTATGAAACCGGTAGTGACCATGTCGATGCCAAAGAAGAACACCCGCTGCTAGATCCACGTGAGGATGAGCCATAATGACTGATTTCCTCCAATTTTGGACCCAGCACTCGCCTATTTTTAGCATTCTAATTCCAACCTTTACCGCATTTATTTTAGTGCTGTTGGGTAACCCGGGGTTTGGTTCACTCGCACGTGACTGGCGTCAGCCGTGGCGTCGTGGTATCAGCTATCTTTCGGCTACACTTGGTTTAATCACTGCCATCAGCTACCTGATTCAAGTCAGTAGCGGACAAATTATTATTTATAATTTGAGTGAATGGGCAGCACCGTTTGGCATTATTTTAGTGCTGGATCAATTGTCGGCTTTAATGCTAGTCCTGACGTATGCCCTAGCCTTGCCATTGCTGTGGTTCTCCAGCAAAAAATGGGATGAACGTGGTCGCTATTTCCACACCATGGTGCATTTCCTGCTCATGGGCCTCTGTGGTGCCTTCCTCACAGGTGACTTATTCAACCTGTTCGTTTTCTTTGAAGTGTTATTGCTAGCCTCTTATGTCCTGTTATTACACGGACAAGGTAAAGCACGTTTTCAGCTCGGGATTCACTACGTCACCATCAACCTGCTGGCATCTGCCCTATTCCTGATTGGTTTAGGCATGATTTACGGCAGTGTGGGCAGCCTGAATATGGCTGATGTTGCTCGTCTCATCCCGCTGTTAGATGCCGATGCTCACAAAATTGCCGTTGCAGGTGGGTTACTGTTATTTGTAGTGTTTGGTATTAAAGCCGCCATGTTGCCTGTAGGTTTCTGGTTACCTAAAACCTATGCCGTGGCTACGACCCCTGTAGCAGCTTTGTTCACCATCATGACCAAAGTCGGTGTTTATGCGATTTTACGGGTCAACGGTACTGTATTTGATGATGCGCTCAGCCATAAAATTCTACAAAACTGGCTGCTGCCAATTGGTCTCATTACCTCTCTCTATGGGGTCATTGGCGCCATTGGTGCAGAACGTCTGCGCCGTTTTGTTGGTTTTATGGTGCTGTCTTCAATTGGCACCATTTTGATTGCCATTTCCATGATGAACACGCAGGCTTGGTCTGCCGCACTGTATTATTTGGTACACAGTACGCTCATTGCTGCTGCGTTCTATCTGCTCTGCGGTTGGATTACTTCACAACGTGGACAATTCAAAGATCATTTCACCATCGCACCACAAATGAAACAGCATAAAGTGGTTGCATTAGCATACTTTATCATTGCTTTAATGATGGCAGGCTTACCACCGTTTAGCGGCTTTTTGGGTAAAGTCTTTATCTTACAAGCCACGGCCAATGTCCCTTATCAAGGCTGGATTATTGGCATCATTTTATTGGTCAGTTTGCTGAGTATTATTGCCTTTACTCGTGTTGGTTTTATTCTGTTCTGGCGTGCAACCAAACCTGAAGATGACATTCAAGCTGAAGCTTACCATGAGTACCAAGCACTGCCTGCTATTGCACCACCACGTAATGACCGTGTGATTTACTTTTTATTGGCAGGCTTGATGCTGTATGTAGTATTTGCCAGCCCAATTCAGCACTATATGGCCAGTACAGCCCAGCAAATTCAGAATAATGCGGCCTATGAAGCCATTATTTTGAAAAAAGACCGTGCGGGTAATGTGATTAGCGTACAGCCTTATGACCCGCTATATTTACCTGAAACCAAATATGGTGGAGAAAGTCTGGATGCTAATGCACACTTAATTCCATACGTGATTCACCCGAACACTTTGGAAGGTGAACATATTTCTGACTATAAGCAACGTCAGATTCAACAGCAAAATCGACAGGAAGCACAGCAACCTAGCGATACTCAACTCAAACCTGCGGAGCCTTAAACATGCAAAAAACGAGACAAAAAACTTCGTTTTGGGACAGGTTGCTCCCCCACCCCTTTGTTTCAGTGTTGGTCGCACTGAGCTGGCTAATGTTGGCGCATAGTATCTCTGCAGGCAATTTGTTGATGGCTTTGGTTTTAGCTTTACTAATTCCAAAATTGATTCAGCCTTTTATTGCTCGCACGCCCGATATCAAATGGACTGCAGCCATTCACCTATTTTTTGTGGTGCTCTGGGACATTATTATTTCCAATGTACGTGTCGCAAAACTGGTACTTGGCCCGACAGACCGAATGCAGCCAAAATGGTTCCGTGTTCCATTGGAAACGCAACATGAGCAAGTCAACAGTATTCTGGCAATGATCATCACCACGACTCCTGGTACTGTTACCGCAGGTATCGATCAAGATCGTGGTGATATTTTGGTACATGCCCTGAGCACTGAAGATGAAAACGTGGATATTCAGGACATTAAAAACCGTTATGAAAAGCCATTAATTGAAATTTTTGGTGCACAAACAGGAGAGAAGGTATGAGCATCCTACCCTATGCCCTTGGGATTTGTATGATTGCGATCACCATCTCAATGTTAATGTGCTTGTTCCGCCTGATTCTTGGCCCTTCAATAGTAGACCGCCTGTTGGCTTTAGATACCTTATTTTTAAACGCAACCTGCTTGGTGGTGGTATTGGGCATTTATTGGAGCAGTACCTCATTATTTGAAGGTGCTTTATTGGTGGCGATGTTGGGCTTTGTATCAACAGCTGCTCTAGCGCGCTACTTTACCAGTGGCCACGTGATTGATTAAGGAGACTACACATGCAATTACTCATGGAAATTTCGGTGTCATTCTTTTTAATTATTGGGGCGTTTTTTATGCTGGTTGGCGGCATTGGTATGGTGCGTCTGCCTGACTTATTCATGCGCTTACATGCACCAACCAAGTCAAGTACTTTAGGATTAGGGAGCTTTTTAATTGCTGCAATTATTTATGCAGCATTTGAAGGTCGCTTTGGTTTTGCTGAAGTATTGATTACCTTGTTTGCGTTTATTACTGCGCCTGTTTCAGCCAATTTAATGGCGCAAGCGGCACTGCATTTACGCTTACGTTCAATGAGTGGTAATGTACCTGAAACCTTAGAGCGTCCGTTGCCATGGCAGCGTCAACGTCGCAACTTGCGTCGTTATGAAAAAAAGTCTAATGATGATTTAATGTAATACTGAACTTTCATTATTTTCTAACCATAAAAAATGCCACCCTAAGGTGGCATTTTATTTAGAATTTCTCGATTCGATTATTCATCATCTTGCTTAGGTTCTGCAGGCGGCAAATCTTTGACTGCTTCTGCAATTAAACCAAACATATAGTTACCATAAGCATTGGTTTTGTCGTAGTGGAAACGCAAACGCGGGGTAATGCGTGTTTTAATACGACGGCTCAGCTCATGGCGCAAGAAACCTGATGCCTTGTTTAATACATCTAATGTTTCTTTGTTTGCCGCTTCGCTTTGCTCATCGCCTAATTCACGTCCCATTACGGTTACGTACACTTCGGCATATCCTAAGTCTGGGCTCACCTTCACCGCAGAGATGGTCACCAGACCACCTAAGCGTGGATCTTTCAGCTCTTGGCGAATCAATTCAGACAGCTCACGCTGTACTGAATCGGCCATACGCTTCAGACGTTGACTACCCGCCATTAAAGACTCCGTTTGATCAATTGAACATCGTACACTTCAATCTTGTCGAGTGCTTTGATGTCTTTATAGCCTTTAACTGCAAGACCACATTCCATACCAGCGCGAACTTCTTCCACCACGTCTTTATAGCGACGAAGTGATTCAAGCTCACCTTGGAATACCACCACGTCATCACGTAAAACGCGAATCGGTTTGTTACGGTGAAGTACGCCTTCCAGTACCATACAACCTGCTGCTGCACCGAATTTACTTGAGTGGAACACTTCACGTACTTCAGCAACACCCAGAATCGTTTCACGGTGTTCTGGTGCAAGCTTACCGCTCATCGCATCTTTCACATCATCAATTAATTGATAGATGATTGAGTAGTAACGAATGTCGATACCATCTGCATCTGCTTTTTGACGTGCAGTATTGTCCGCACGTACGTTAAAGCCAAGTAATACCGCTTCAGAAGATTCTGCCAATGTCACGTCAGATTCAGTGATTGCCCCTACACCTGAACCAATCACACGAACACGTACTTCATCGGTAGACAATTCGCCTAACGCTACGATCAAGGCTTCTAAAGTACCACGTACATCTGTTTTCAATACCACATTGACAAATGGTACGTCTTTTTTGCCCATTGATGCCATGATGTTTTCAAGACGCATTGCGCTTTGACGTTCAAGACGTTTTTGACGCTCACGATCCATACGTGCATCTGCAACTTCACGGGCTTTCTTCTCGTCATTCACAACAAGAACTTCGTCACCCGCCATTGGCGCTTCAGGTAGACCTAAAATTTCGACTGGAATTGAAGGACCTGCAGATTTAATACGCTTACCATTTTCATCCGTCATGGCACGTACACGGCCATAAGATGAACCTGCAAGTACTAAGTCACCTACATTCAAGGTACCGTTTTGTACCAGAATAGAAGTTACTGCACCACGACCTTTGTCTACACGTGCTTCAATTACCACACCTTGCGCTGCACCTTCTTCAGATGCTTTCAATTCCATCATTTCTGCTTGAATTGAAATTAAGTCAAGAAGTTCATCAATCCCTTGACCTGAATGCGCAGAAACCATGGCAACTGGTACATCACCGCCCCATTGCTCAGGTACGATTTCTTTGGTAGTCAATTCATTCAATACGCGATCTGGATCAGCCGACTCTTTGTCCATTTTGTTAATGGCCACAATAATTGGCGTACCTGCTGCGCGTGCATGATCAATCGCTTCTGCTGTTTGTGGCATTACACCATCATCAGCTGCAACAACCAATACCACGATGTCAGTTGCTTTCGCACCACGTGAACGCATCGCTGTAAATGCTGCGTGTCCTGGTGTATCTAAGAAGGTAATAATACCTTTGTCTGTTTGTACGTGGTAAGCACCAATATGCTGGGTAATACCGCCGGCTTCGCCTGCTGCCACTTTGGCACGACGAATACGGTCAAGTAGCGATGTCTTACCATGGTCAACGTGACCCATAATTGTTACAACAGGTGGACGAGTCGTTTGAACACCACGTGCCTCTTCTGCTGCTTCAAGTAAGTTATCTTCGGCTTGAGTATCTGAAACCAATACTGGGTTATGGCCCATTTCTTCAACTACAAGTGCCGCGACTTCCTGCTCAATCGCTTGGTTTTGCGTTACAAGTTCACCCATTTTCATAAGTGACTTAATTACTTCACGCACCTTAATGGCCATTTTTGCTGCAAGATCAGCGACAACAATGGTTGCACCAATTTCAACATCATAAACTTGTTTTTTAACTGGTTTTTCAAAGCCGTGCTTATTCGCTTGACTAGTTTTTAAACCACGTTTATGCGGGTTTTGGCTAAACGATTGCTCTTCTTGACCACGACGACCACCTTTTTTCGGTGAACGTGTATTGGTAGTATTGGTACCACGTTTGATTTCGCGGTCTTCTTTCGCGAATGAATCTTCATACGCTTGACCAACCAAACCAGCGGCCAATGGAGAATCATCTACCACGCGAATAGTTGCAGTAGCATCTTCATTTGAATATTTAGATGCCATCTGACGCATTTGTTCAAGCGTACGTTGCTGCGCTTCTTCAGCTGCCTTACGACGTGCTGCTTCTTCAGTCGCTTTCAACTGTGCCGCTTGTGCTTCACGCGCTTTCTTCTGTTCAGGTGTTTCAGTCACCTTCACCGCTTGCTTCACAATTGGCTTGTTGGTTGACTTACGTTTTACCACAACCGCAGCTTTAGCCACTTCTTGCTTCGCTGTTTCTTGTTTTGCTGCTGCACGCATTGCATCTAAAGCTTGTTTTGCTTTTGCTGCACCTGCTTGCGGCGCATCAGCTTTTGCTTGTACTTTTGCAGTCGCTTGTGATTGCTGTTCCGCACGAGCTTTTTCAGCTGCTTCAGCCTGTGCTTTTGCCAGTGCTTCCGCTTTAATTTGTTCAGGGTCTGGCTTTACAAATGTATGTTTCTTACGAACTTCTACATTAATCGTTTTCGCCTTGCCCGAAGTACTTGCCACTTTAGCCGTACTGGTGGTTTTACGTTTCAACGTGATTTGTCCTGCATTACCCTCTTGACCGTGAACCTTTTTCAAGTGGTTCACTAGGGTATTTTGTTGTTCAGTGGAAATAATATCGTCAGCCTTACGCTGTGGTAAACCTGCGTCACGAACCTGTTCCAGGAGCTTCTCAACTGGACGACCTACACTGAGCGCTAACTCTTTAATCGACTTGTCCGTCATACATTACCTCCTAGTTAAACCATGATTCGCGCGCTTTCATAATCAATTGACCCGCTTTATCTGAACCTAAACCTTCAATATCTTCGATATCGTCAGTTGCTTGGTCAGCTAAATCATCAACTGTGATGACACCACGAGCGGCAAGCGCATAAGCGATCTCTTGTGTCATGCCTTCCATTGCCAGAAGTTCGTCACTCGGATCTTGAATATTTTCTTGCTGTTGCAATGCATCTGCCAATGCCACTTCTTTGGCACGGCTTTGTAGCATTTCAACGATTTCTTCATCTAAATCAATTTCGTCAAATGTTTCCGCAGGAACATACGCAATTTCTTCTAATGAAGTGAAGCCCATTTCAACCAAAGCCATTGCCAAGTCTTCAGCAATGTCTAAACGTGAAACAAATAAATCTAAGTACTGTTGTGCTTCGTTTTGCTGACGTGCGTGATACTCTTCTTCAAGCATCATATTCAGCTTATAACCTGTAAGTTCAGACGCTAAACGTACGTTTTGACCTTGTGAACCAATTGCACGTGCCAACTGATCACTGGTTGCAAAAATAATGTCTGCAGTACGTTCTTCTTCATCAATCACAATACCCGATACATCGGCAGGCTCTAAAGCGCTGGCAATATATTGAGCTGGATCATCAGACCATACCACGACGTCAATACGCTCACCATTCAACTCTTGTTGTACTGCTTGGATACGTGTACCACGCATACCAATACATGCACCTACAGGGTCAATACGATGGTCGTTGGTTTTTACGGCAATTTTTGCACGTACACCCGGCTGACGCGCTGCTGCTTTAATTTCGATGATTTCTTCAGAAATTTCTGGAATTTCTTTCTTCATCAAAGCAATCAGCATTTCAGGCTTAGCACGTGACAACAATAATTGTGCACCACGACCTTCACGGTTTACGTTGTACAAAATTGCATTCACACGTTGCTTAGGACGCAAAATTTCTTTGGCAATCATTTCTTCACGTGCCAAATACGCTTCTGCGTTATCGCCTAAATCAATAATAAAACCATCTTTAGTTTGCTTTTTCACTTCACCGTAAATCAGCTCGCCTACTTTGGCTTCATAAGCATCTGCAACCAATGCGCGTTCTGCTTCACGAATTTTTTGCACAATCACTTGTTTAGCGATTTGTGCTGCAATACGACCGAAGTCAATCGACTCAACTTCAAGTTCGCGAATATCGCCAATTGACCATTGTGCAGGGTCTAGATCAGAAATCGCATCTTGGCATGCAGGCATTTCATGATCTTCATCTGCCACAACTTCCCATTGACGGAAAGTGCGGTAGTCACCTGTTTTACGATCAATTTCCACACGCAAACGTGCTTCTTCTGAGTTTGTGCCTTCGTAGAATTTCTTTTTCGTCGCAGCAACAAGAGCCTGTTCAAGCGCCTCAAAAATTGCCTCACGACTTACACCTTTTTCGTTACTAACCGTTTCAACGACGGTAAGAATTTCACGTGCCATAAGTCACCTATTCGTTCAGATTCTTATTAATTTGATTAATCTTGGTAGATCAGGTTTGCTTTATCAATATTGTGACTGTCAATCTCCAATACTTGCTGCTTTTCAACTTCAACCTGAATGGTTTCATTTTCTAGATCTACCGCAACCAATTTCGCTTGAAATTTACGACGGTTATCTACAGCACTGATCAAACGTAACGCGACAGTTTGCCCAATATAAGCAGGCAACTGCTCAAGTTGAAAAAACGGACGATCCCAACCAGGAGAGGACACTTCAAGTGCATATTCACCTGAAATTGGATCATGCACATCCAACATTGCGCCGACTTGCTGAGTCACACGCACGCAGTCTTGCACACCAATACCACGGCCTTGCTCTAACTCACCATCTTCATTTAAGACAGGTTCAGCATTTTCATCGACCGCTTTGTCGATATAAATACGCAATAAAGAACGCTTACCTTGTGGAATAAATTCGATTCCCCAAAGATCCACATCACATGCTTGCACTGCTGGCGCAATTAAGTCCTGAAGTGCTTGAGTTTTATTTGATAGCTTCATTTACTCTCGTCATTCTGCTGCGGTTCAATGGTCTTATTTGACCACTACACATTCATACAAACTATAGTAGTAGTGAAACATGACACTTTGACTTTAGGCCGCGCACGGCTTGTATCGACACTACACGATAGCCAATAAAAAAGGGCGTAATCGCCCCTATTCTTACACAGCAAAACCAATGTCCACTGTGCAAAAAGGCCCACCTTGTTGTGAGCCTCTTAAGAAATTTGGTAATGAAAACTGGGTCTGAACCAAGTATCTTCGCTAGTAATTTAAAGTCATGCTTGAGTAGCGACTTATCAATAAACAGCGTTACCATACTTTCAAAAATGGTAGCGGGAGCTGGATTTGAACCAACGACCTTCGGGTTATGAGCCCGACGAGCTACCAGACTGCTCCATC